>CAZCHW010000101.1:0-6953 GCA_964498375.1 uncultured Syntrophomonadaceae bacterium
AAAAATAACTTGTCACAAAGAACATTCGGCAGGTATAAAGAGTTGATCTCGGGTAGAATCATTCCTACTTTAGGCCATAAAAAAATAACTGAAATACGACCAGCACAACTGGTTGAGTTTTATGACTCTCTACAGGAAAACGGGGCCAGGAAAGATGGAAAAGAAGGGGGTTTATCTCCAGCAACTATTACTCAAGTCCACCGCATTCTATCAAGCATGTTCAACACTGCAATTAGATGGGAGTTGATGCACTCTAATCCTGCAGAAAAAGTAAAACCTCCTAAAGCTAAACGAGTTCAAGTTGATAGCTACAATGAGGAACAGGTGGGCAAACTTCTAAAAGCTCTCGAGCATGAACCGATAAATTACCGTGTTATCGTATCACTCGCTGTGGTCACGGGTGCAAGAAGGGGTGAGCTTGCCGCACTTGAATGGTCTGATGTTGATTTCGAAAATGGAACAATTACTATTAACAAAACAGCTCAATACTTGAAAGAAATAGGCACTTTTTTAAGTAATACCAAAACCGAATACTCGGATAGGGTAGTATCCCTTCCTGCATTTATGGTGGATCTTTTAAGGATTTATCGTAAAGAATGGCTCGCAAATAAGCTTAAATTAGGTGACAGTTGGCAAGCTGATAACGGGCTTTCCAAGGAATACCTTGACACATGGAAAGACAGAGAGCTGCTTTTTACAACCTGGAACGGTTGGCCGATGAATGTAAACACTATCTCAAAGTGGTTCCCAAAGTTTTTATCCCGGCACGGCCTGCCAAGAATCAAATTTCATGCCCTTAGACATACTGCTGCCACCTTATATATTGCCTGGGGGATTCCAACCCGCTCTGTGTCGAATATATTAGGTCATGCCCGCACAAGCACCACCCAGGATATTTACGCAAAAAGCCTTCAATCAGTGGAGAAAATAGCGGCTCAACGAATGAATACCGCCTTCGATAAATCAGCCCTCAAGTAGCTGCCATTTTTTCACATGTTCCCAAAGTGTTCCCATTTGGCTCATTAGAAAGAGTAAGCGAAAAACATAAAAGCCGCAAACTTTGTGTTTGCGGCCTATTTATGGTGCGCCTGGAAGGATTTGAACCCTCGACTAACGGATTAGAAGTCCGCTGCTCTATCCCCTGAGCTACAGGCGCGCATCTAAACTATATATTACCCTGAAGAACAGTGAAAATCAATAGTTCTTCTTCCTGTAGCAGGGATTTCTGCTAACCCGTTAAAATTTCTCAGCTATTTTTTCAATATCGTCAACGTATTTATGCAGACCCTGAATTGCAGCTGCTATTTCTTCAATGGCAGCTGCTTGCTGTTGCGAGGTATCAAGAACCACAGGAACCTTAGAGCTAATACTACTCATTTTTTCTTTCATTGTTTCAATCAGCTCTTTAATTTCCTCAGCTGAAGCGGCACTGTTGTCAGCCATTTTCCTGATTTCTGTTGCCACTACACTAAACCCGCGTCCTTCATTACCGGCTCTTGCTGCCTCGATAGAAGCATTCAGCCCGAGCAGGTTGGCATTGCCGGCCACTTTCTTAATTATTTCCAGCAACTCTTCGGTCTGGCTAACCTTACTATCCATATCTTTACTTAAAACACTGATTTCATCCATGTGCTCTGCCAGTTCCTGGGCAGAGGCAGCAATCTGCTCCGTCGAAGCCAGCACCTCTTCGCTGGTATTTGCAAAAGTATGCACAACCTCTTTAAGGGTTTCCTGATTTTTTAAACTCATGCCAAAGGCCAGACAGCCGATTATTTTACCCTGGTCATTTTTCACTGGGACAACAACTGATCTAAAAGGCACCCCGTATACTTCTGCCGGCAGGACCGTGTATTGAACGTTTCCACTGGATATTGCCCTGGCCAAACCGCTGTTTTTAGGAATTTTTTGACCAGTATTATCCAGGGTTAAATCTGTCGTGCTCAGGCAAAAAAGAAATTTTTCCCTGTCTGTAACCGCAATAGTACAGTCCAGAGGAAAGAGAGACTGTATATACGGTGCCAGTTCAATCATCGCTTCCAAAAGCGAATAACTCTTACCTTCAGAGAATGCTGTCTGTTCTTCCACAGGTCTGTTTCACCCCCTGCTACAGTTCTGTTTATAACACCAGGGTTACAGCCAAGTTAAAGACAACCGGCTGCAACCCCATAATTATCACGAAACTGCCGATCAGCTTACCTTGACGATTAAAGCTGCAGCGGTATCTCCGGCAGCGCAACCGGCAACCATCGCATAACCGCCACCTTTGATTACGGCTTCCTCGATAGCCTCAACCAGCAACCTTCCGGCTGTCGGAGCCTGGGGATGCCCGAAAACCATGGAGCTCCCATAATTATTGAAGTTGTGTGCATCAATACCCAACCCTTTTGCCAGACAAAGGTCATTGGCAATAAATGGATTGTGGTTCTTAATGGCCACAACATCTTCTGCTTTTATTCCAGCCCGCTCCAGGGCCATCTTGGCTGCAGGAACCGGAGCAGCAGGCATAAATGCTTTTTTAGCCCTGGCGAACCCGTATGATACTATCTGAATTGTTACAGATGGGTCACTGCTAAGTTCTGCCGCTTTTTCTTTACCGGTAACCAGGATCCCAACATTACCGTCAGCCGGGTGTGTCTGGGCTCCAAAGGTATGAATGCCTCCCTCAAGCACCGGCCGCAACTTTTGAAGGGCTTCCAAAGAAGTTTTTGATACACCCTCATCTGTCTCAATAAGTTTTGTTTCCTTACGGGACACTTTTACCTCAACGGGAAACATGTAGCGTTTCTGAAATTCGCGATCGTTTGCCATCGCCTCTTCATACTGTTCATAACGGCGCAGGGTTAGTTCATCTGCCTGTTCACGGGTAAAACCTTCTTCTTTTGCTACATTTTCCGCCGTATTAATCATACCCAGACCGGTCGCAGGGTCGCATCTCATGTTATCCATATTCCAGTTTTCAGCAATAACTTCTCCTCCCGGGCCCATCGGGTTTGGCCAGATCGTGTGAGGCCCGTTTGAAGTCCGGTCTACCATTAAACAGTAAGCAGTACCGACATTACCCATTTCAACAGCCATTCCGGCGTTAAACAGAATAGTCGTTGAAGTTGAACAGGCCTGCATCATGGTTACCCCAGGAATATCCGGAGCGCCCATCTGTACGGCTGCCCAGGTAGAGCCGAAAAACACCCTGTGCTGTCCGATCGTTATACCCAGGTAAAGATAATCCAATATTTTTGCAGGGTCGATACCCCGCCCGGCAAACCAGCGTTTACTGGTTGCCGCGCCGAGATCAATTGCATTTTCATTCTGCAAACTGCCCTGCCATTTACTGAAGGGTGTGCTGTAATACCCTTTATAAGGGATATAAGCTTTACTAAACATAATGATGCTCCTTTCTTATTTACCTTTAAACTCAACCGGAGTGCCCGGAGGAGCCGAAAGTCCGGCCAGCGCGTCTTCTGTTGCAAATATCTCATGCAACTTCTGCAGTTCCAGTTCAACTGCTTCCTTGATAGATACTTTCGACTGTGCATCAATCAGTTCATTGGCCATTTTCAGGGCTACCGGGGCTTTTCGGGCTATAATTTTAACCAGCTTAGCTGCAAGATCAGACTCCACTACTTCAGGCTCCTGACCGGACAGCAAGCGTTTTACATTTTCATCTGTAAAAGCAGCTTTCACTTTTTCCAGCTTTTCAGGAAGCGAGCGCGAAGCATATTTATCAAATTCACCCTTTGCAACCAACTCTTTAATTGCCGCTTCTGTTTGAGCAGGCTCGACCAACTTTGTCACTACACCCATCTGGTAAGCCTCTTCAGCATTAATTCCTTTACCGGTGAAAACATAGTATTTGGCCAGTTCCCGTCCAAGATGCCTTTCGATTCTGATCATCCCGCCCAACCCAGGGAAAATGCCTATGTTGGTTTCCGGGAACCCGAAGGTGCCATTCCTGGTTGCAACTATAGCCTGGCAGGCCAGGGCCAGTTCGCTTCCACCTCCGAGAGAAAGACCGTCCAGCAAGGCAATAGTCAGTTTCTTAGAGTTTTCTATCCTCAGCAACAGGTCGTGGCCTTTACGGGTAAAGTCGTAGGTTTTATCAACTGTATTATTTTTGATATTGTCAACAAAAAACTTGATATCAGCTCCGGCGACAAAAGCTTTCCCTGCACCGCTTAAAACAATACCCTTCACCGACTGATCTTTTTCAGCTTCATCAAATTTTGCTGCCAGCTGTTCTGCGACCTGCGGGTTCAGGGCATTCATCGCTTCAGGCCTGTTTATAGTGATGTAAGCCAGGTCATCCTTAACTTCAAGATCCACAAATTTAAACTCAAATGGTTTACCTGATTGATTTTGTTTTTCCAGCAGAGCAGGCATTTTAAAATCTTTGTGCCGTTCACCCATATCTTTAACCAGCTGGTAAGCTTTCTCAACTCCTACCCGGTTAATCAGTTCGAAAGGCCCGTAGCGCCAGCGCAAACCAATTTTGGCTCCGCGGTCAGTATCCTCTATGCTGGCAACACCCTCGTCAACCAAAGTAGCAGCTACACCCATAACGGTTGCATACATCCGGTTGGCTACAAGATCTATCTTCGCATCATCAACCTCGCCGCTTAAATCCCAATCTTCCCCGGATTCAACTTGTTTCTTCAAAATTTCCGGAGCCGCGTAAAAAGGCCCTATCTCTTTGCTTAATGTATTAGCTGAGTGCAGGGCAATCGGCACACCGGTAACATTAATCAGCTCAAAAGTTCCCATTCCGATACCGAAAGCTTTTTTGGTAGCCGCTTCGATAGTTGGTATATTTGCGACTCCTTCTTCGTATATACGAATTGCTTCTACATACCAGGGAATAAAGAACCGGTTTACCGCAAAACCGGGAGAATCCTTTACCAGGATCGTGGTTTTACCATGAAGTTTGCTTATCAGCATTGCTTTTTCAATGGTCGCTTCGCTGGTACCTTCATGTGGTATTATCTCGAGCAAACGGTTTTTCGCCGGATGATAAAAATAGTGCATCCCAACTACCCTGTCAGGCCGTTCAGTATATTTGGCCAGGTTTTTCACATAAAAACTGGATGTGTTCGTGGCTAAAATAGTTTTTTCAGAACAGAGTTTATCAAGCTTTGCAAAAAGATCACCCTTAACTTTTTCATCTTCAAATACAGCTTCCAAAACCAGTTCGGCATCAGCCATCTGTTCAAAATCTGTCGTGCCGGTGATTCTGCCCATAATATCTCCGACCTGGTCGGGAGTAAAGATTTTTCTTTTAACCCCTTCGTCCAAAGTCTTTTTAATACCAGACAAGCCGCGCTGCACGAACTCGTCCTTTATGTCTAGAAGAACAACCGACAACCCTTCCTGAGCCATTTTCTGGGCGATGCCGCTGCCCATATTCCCAGCACCGACAATTCCCACTTTAATAGGTCTGTCCATAAGAAATTTCCTCCTGTTACAATTTATTCTTAACTATTGAAATACCAAGGCTGCTAAACTACAATCTCCCGCAATTTTCCCCATTTGTCGTTAAATATGGCCTGGGGCATTTTTTGCAGATTATCTGCAATTCGCGGTTTAAATTTCATCTGTGCCAGAACATCTTTTTCCAGATCAATACCGGGAGCAATTTCTATTAAAGTAAATCCTTCCGGTTCAAGCGAAAAGACCGCCCTTTCAGTAACGTACAGCACAGGCTGGTTTACTGACCGGGCATACTTACCACTAAAGGTAATCTGATCAACCTGGTCAACAAATTTTTGAGCCCGTCCTTCGTTAACTATATTCAATTTGCCGTCACTTACTTCAACTTCAAGCCCACCGGCTGTAAAAGATCCGCAAAATACAACTTTTCGTGAATTTTGACTTATATTAATGAAACCGCCACTTCCGATAACCCTTCCGGTAAACTTGGTAACATTTATATTACCGTCCTTATCGATTTGGGCCATGCCCAGGTAAGCCAGATCAATTCCCCCACCGTCGTAGTAGTCAAATTGGGAATGATGTTCGATAATAGCATCGGCATTATAGGTATGGCCGAAGTCGGGCGGACTTGCCGGCACGCCACCAATCGTTCCTGACTCTGTGGTAAGATACATCAGATCAGAAACTCCTTCTTCAGCAGCCACAGCGGCAACATCAGAGGAAACCCCTATCCCCAAATTAACAATTACGTTGGGGGTTAATTCCATTGCTGCACGACGGGCAATAATTTTACGTTCAGTAAGTGGCAGAGGCGGCAGTGAAGATAGGGGGACCCGTACATCGCCGGAAAAAGATGGATTAAAATAAACACCTTCTGTCTGGAAATGGTTTTCCTGGTTGTCGCATTTAACGACATAATCAACTAAAATACCGGGCACCTTAACTCGCTTCGGATGTATTGTCTTGGGCGTGGCTATATGCTCCACCTGGGCGATCACAATGCCACCGCAATTTTTAGTTGCCTGGGCAAGCGGAAGCGCTTCAAGAAAAATGCCTTCGTTATCCATAGTCATGTTGCCGTTTTCATCAGCAACAGAACCCCTGATGATCGCCACATCGATCGGGTAGGTTTTATAAAAAAGGTAGTCTTCGCCTTCAATCTCAATTACCTTAATCAGTTCATCTTTACTGCATTCGTTCATCCTGCCGCCTTCAATCCGCGGATCTATGAATGTGCCAAGGCCTACCTTGGTAATCAAACCGGGCCGTTTTGCGGCTATTTCCCTCCAGAGCTGAACTACCACACCCTGGGGCAGGTTATATCCCTCAATTACATTATTCTCAACTAACTTACGCAGTTTGGGCGCTTGCCCCATGTGCCCGGCAATCCACTTTTTTACAAGGCCCTCATAACCAAGCCGGGTCAAACCTCTTTCCCGGTTGTCGCCGGGACCGGAACTTGAAATTACAGTAAGATTCCTCGGCGCACCAGTATCTAAAAATCTTCTTTCAATAGCCTGAGCAACCTC
>CAZCHW010000102.1:0-6922 GCA_964498375.1 uncultured Syntrophomonadaceae bacterium
TTTGCATTTTCATTTCTTCAACCAGGCGGTTTTTAGTATTACTTGCCACTGCTGCTTCGCCTCCTTTCCAGGGCCGCTGCCATCAGCTGATCGTATTGTAAACCGAGCGCTTCTGCCAGCAATTCACTAAAATAGTAAACCTTGACCGGGCTCTTGCCTTCCTGGTCAGCACAGTTTTCCAGGTTGTAGCGACAGAGCGGGCAAGCAGTAATCAGAGCCTCGGCCTCTGCATTACGGGCTGAGTCAATGATCTTTGAAACTGTATCGCGGGCTACCCCTTCCTCGGTAACCGAAAGATAGGCGCCACAACACTCGGTCCGGTACGGAGTCTTGACCACTTCAGCTCCAATTGCTTTTAACATATCTTCCATGATAGTCGGGTTCTCCGGATCGTCAAACTGCATGACCTTGGAGGGCCGTAAAAGCAGGCAGCCGTAATAAGCTGCCACTTTCTTACCTTGCAAAGGTTTTTTTACCTTCTCGGCCAGCTTGTCAAAGCCGAGGTCGTCGCGCAGCACTTCCAGAAAATGCAGAACCCTTCCTTCGCCGGCATAGTCAACTTCAAGGTAATCAGTCACCTTGCGGCGAGCTTCTTCGTTGCGCTGCATCAGCTCCTGGGCCCGCTTGAGCACGTGATGACAGGCGGCGCACAGTGATACCAGCGGTTCTCCCTGGGCGGCAGCCAGGGTGCGAACCGGCGACAGCAGGGTAATCAGTTCATCCTCGTACAGAGGGTAAACAGCCCCGCAACACTGCCATTCTTCAAGCTCGGCCAATTCAATGCCAAGCGCAGCGGCAGCAGCCATCGTGGTATTTTCCATGTTTTTTGCCTGTCCTTTGAGGGTACATCCGGGGAAATAACGATAGCGCAATTAAGCGCACCTCCTAATCGGGCAGGTTTTAGAAAGTTACCTGGTTAAAATTCGACAGGAGGGCGAAATTCCCTTTTTAATAATTAAAATTATTATTATAAATTTTAGAATTGACCGGAAAGCTCACCCTTCCACCAGCTACTCTTTCTGCCAGAAGGGGCTGGTTAAAAAAGCTGCACGCCACTTTTCGCGCAAGTCGGGGTACTGCGTAGATAATTGTTCGAGCAGGGTTTCCATTTCCGAACGTTTTGTTTTACCGCTAACCGGGCAGGGGTTTTTCAGTAAAGGCAAATTTTCACGGCGAACCAGCGAGACCAAAATTGCCTCTGGCAGGGTGATCATCGGTCGGATCATATACAGATCTGTTCGATCAAGGTAGGTAACCGGCTTGAAGGTATCCATCTTGCCAGTGTAGATCAGGTTGAGTAAAAATGTATTAATGGCATCGTCAAGATGATGTCCCAATGCAACCTTGTTACATTTCAATTTTAAGGCCGCCTGGTGCAGAGCGCCCCGGCGCATGTTGGCGCATAGGGCACAGGGATTTTTCTCTTTGCGGGTTTCAAAAACAATGCGGGCAATCCTGGTTTCTTCCACCTGGAGCGTAAGCTTCAACTGCTCCGCCAAATCCTGTAGCGGTTGCAAATTAACCGGCCAACCCATGTGCACATAAACCGGTATTAGTTCAAAATTAACAGGCGAATGCCGCTTAAATACAGATAAAATATAGAGCAGGGCGGCACTGTCTTTGCCCCCGGAAATACCAACGGCAACCCGGTCTCCTTGGGCAATCATTTTATATTCGTAAATTATTCGTTTAACCCTGGTTAAATACCATTTACCATCACTGCGCCTGGTCGCCGCCACTTGTTACCGACCCTTTCATCAGTAAAACGATGTGTTTTTATCGTTTGATTATACCACAACCCTACCGGCTTAAACTCACCGGTACGTGAATGACGGTTTTTCAAGCTTCAGGAAATAAGCTATAATAAAAAAAGATAGCTGCATCAAACAGGCTTAGTCCTGAAAGGGGTTTTTTAGTTTTGCAGGCACTAAAAGTTGACATGGAATATATTAAGGATATTTTGTTTAAGCTGCTCGAAATACCCAGCCCATCAGGCTACACTGATCAAATCGTTCACTTTGCCGGCGAAGAACTTAACAGGCTGGGCATCTCGTTCCAGCTAACCAGGCGGGGCGCTATCAGGGCAGTCCTGCCCGGCAGACAGAATAACCCCGCCCGGGCTGTGGTTACACATCTGGACACGCTCGGCGCAATGGTTAAACAACTGAAAAGTAACGGTCGACTGGAAATAGTTCCGATCGGAACCTGGTCAAGCAGGTTTGCTGAAGGAGCAAGAGTTACTCTTTTTACCGACAACCAGCCGATCAGCGGCACTATCCTCCCGCTGAAAGCTTCAGGACATACCTTTGACAGGCAGATTGACAGCTTCACTATCAGCTGGGAAAGCGTTGAGGTCCGTGTCGACGAACAAAGTAACAACCGCAGCGATCTGGAAAACCTGGGGATTCATGTCGGGGACTATATTGCTGTGGAAGCAAATCCACAGATTAGTTCTGGCGGTTACATCAATTCCAGGCATTTAGACAATAAAGCCGGCGTAGCCCTGGTCCTCGGCGTGGCCAAGGCCCTTTGGGAGCAGGAAATTTCTTTACCTGTAACCTGTAAACTTCTCTTTACTATCGCCGAAGAAGTTGGTGTAGGAGCATCAACCGGGCTTCAGGAAAATGTTGCTGAAATGGTTACTGTTGATAATGCAACAGTTGCCGAAGGCCAGAACTCCAGTGAGATGGGAGTCTCGGTATGTATGATGGATTCAGCAGGACCTTTTGATTACCACTTGAGCCACCGTCTGCTGGATTTTTGCCGGGACGAGGGCATCCCTCACCAGCGTGAAGTATTCAAATATTATCGCAGCGACAGCGCTTCTGCCCTGGCGGCAGGCAACGATTTGCGAACCGCCCTGATCGGCTTTGGAGTAGATGCCTCACATGGCTATGAACGGGTGCATTTAGATTCCCTTCAGGCAGTGGCATCGCTGCTGGCCTGTTACCTGCAATCCGAGCTGACCTGTCCGCGTGATCAGGTGAATATTGGCCCGCTGAAAGGATTTCCCACTCAGCCAGGAATAAATATCGAAGATGAAGCCACAGATTAAAGCCTTAAAGCCTGCGAAGGGGGATTATTGATGGGACGTCATTTAAAGAGAAGCAAACCTGGCAAAAGACGGTGGTTATTTCTTGCTATTTCCTGCCTGGTTGCTTTTATAGTCGGATTTTGGCTTTCATCCAACAATCTGCTATTCTTCTAGGGAGATCTGCAACTGTGCTAATACTGATCTAACCAAAAAAGGGGCACGCTGTATAACAGCTGCCCCTTCTCATTAGCAAACCCGGTTATTTCAAGAAGCGTATTGTCAGTGGATACTGATACATCTCGCCATTGTTGGCTCTGACTGAAGCTATTATGATCATTACCAGGGAGAAGACACCCACTGCTATTAGCAATAAAACTCCGATCAGGATAAGAGTGAGAATACCAGCAACTATGGCATAAATGGTAATACTAATTTGAAAATTAAGCGCTTCCTTACCCTGCATATCTACCCAGGCCGACTGGTCTTTCTTGATCAGCCAGATGATCAGGGGGCCGATTATATTGCCAAAAGGTATAATATAACCGGCTAATGCGGAAAGGTGAGCAAGCATTCCAAAAGTCTTTTCATCCTGTGTCAATGGTGTTCCGTTGGTCATTATAATTCCCTCCTTCTGCAAGTGGATTACTTCCGGCTTTAACCGCCGGTTTAACTAAAATAACGCTTCTAACTATCAGTCAACAATAATAGTACATCTTATTTGTTAAATATATCAAATATTACTTTATCTGTCAATCATAAAACTGCGGTTTGCTTTCCAGAAATTCCCCCAGGGTCAGACCTGATTTTTTCCATTCAGCCGCCGCGTCAACGCCGATGTAGCGATAATGCCAGGGTTCAAATATATAGCCGGTTATGTTTTCTTTACCAGCCGGATAACTCATGGCAAAGCCAAAATACCAGGCATTTTCCGCTAACCAGCTTCCCTGAGCAGTATCTGCGAAAGCAGCTTTAAAATCAACAGAGGTGCCACCAAAATCGACCGTGGTACCAAGTTGATGTTCAGACTGGCCCGGACGGGCGCTGAAACGGCTTGCCTCTTCCTCGCCATACCGG
Organism: uncultured Syntrophomonadaceae bacterium; assembly: GCA_964498375.1. Classification (GTDB taxonomy): domain Bacteria; phylum Bacillota; class Dethiobacteria; order DTU022; family DTU022; genus JAABTH01. The sequence goes on from CAZCHW010000102.1 coordinate 4,109, forward strand.
GAAACATAGTCATTATAAAGTCCCTGTTGAGTGCTGTAACTGCGGTAGGCAGAACGAATGTGCAGTTCAATTCCGTCATAGGCAGCAGCCTGCCAGAGCATTTCCAGCTGATCGAGCGTTTCGGCACGCAGCTGCATGCTGTATGAAGGTTTCATGTGAGCCGGAACCGCCCTTAAACCGGAAGGAATATAATCACTTTTCAGGGTTGTCTCTTTGGTAACCAAGGCCAGTAAATAATCTCCGTCGGCAATCACCGGCAGCTCTGTTTTGGGCCCTGCTGCAGGATTTTCCCCGGGTTGCTGCACCGGCGCGGGTATTGCCGGAGGTTCAGGTTCAGGTTCAGCTTCTGGCTCAGTCTCTTCTTCGGACTCGGGCTTAGGCTGCTCTACCGGCTTTTCAGGCTGCTCTACCGGCTTTTCAGGCTCTTCAGCCACTTGACCACTGCTGCAGCCTGCAGCGGTTAGCATAATCAAACAAATCGCCAAGATTATATGTATTGCCAAAATCTTATTTTTTCGCACTTTACCCAGCCTACCTGTCTGCCGGCATCTGGCCGGCTTGCTCTACTACAGCCTCAGCGGTAATTCCCTTTTTGCTCAGCACAACTCCACCAGGCGCAGATGCACCAAAATGATCTATGCCAATAACCCGGCCGGCAGATCCGCTAATCGGCTCCCAACCTGACGGCAGACCCGCTTCTATAACGATGCGGTTTTTAACCTGGGGTGGCAAGACCTGGTCCTGATAGTCCTGATCCTGCTTTAAAAATAGTTCCCGGCAGGGCATACTTACCACCCTGACCGACCGACCGGCCTGATCCAATTTTTCCTGCGCATCCAAGGCCGTCTGAAGCTCTGAGCCGGTAGCCACAAGGATTAAATCAGGAATGTTACCTTTTTCAGCACTTACAATATAGCCCCCCTTGAAAGCTTTTTGACCGGTCCCGGCCAGCTGGGGCAGGTTTTGTCTTGATAAAACCAGGGTAGTCGGGCCATCTCTCCGCTGCAGGGCGTAAAGCCAGGAAACAGCCGTTTCAGTTCCATCAGCAGGGCGGAATACCTGAAGATTCGGAATAGAGCGTAAATGCGCCAGCTGTTCCACCGGTTGGTGAGTTGGGCCATCTTCGCCGACGGCCACACTGTCGTGCGTATAAACAAAGGTAACCGGCAGGCCCATCATCGCCGCCAGACGGACAGCAGGCTTCATGTAATCGAAAAAGACCAGAAAGGTTGAGCCAAATGGGCGCAGTCCGCCGTGTAAAGCCAGACCGGACAGAATTGCCCCCATGGCATGTTCCCGAACACCAAAATTAATGTTATTGCCATCGGGATTAGACGCCTGGAAGTCACCCGATGCTTTAAGGCGGGTTTTTGTTGAAGCATTTAAATCAGCCGACCCGCCAACCATATTAGGTAGATGTTCAAATAAAATTTGCATCACTTGCCCGGATGCTGACCGGGTAGCCTGTGCTTTTTCACCAAAATTCCAGAGTCGTTCATCCTGCAGTAAAGACTCCGGGATCTGCTCACAGTGCCAGCTGTGCCAGCGTTCGGCCAGGTCTGGGTGCTGGCGTGCATATAACGCAAAAAGGGCGTCCCATTCATCTTTTTTCGCTTCCAGGATCTGCTGCTGTGCTTTGAAATGTTCAATCAGTTCTCCGGGAATAAAAAAATCCGGCTCAAGAGGCCAATCCAGATTCTTTTTGGTCAACCTTACTTCGTCAGCACCGAGCGGAGCTCCATGAACATCCGATGTATCCTCCTTGTTTGGCGAACCGTAACCAATCTTTGTTTTGACCATAACCAAGGTCGGTCGTTCAAGCTCTTTACGCGCTTCAACCAGGGCTTCTTCGATCAATTCCGGACGGTTGCCCTGTTCAACTTTCAGAACCTGCCAACCGTATGCCTCATACCGTTTGCCTGTATCCTCTGTAAAAGCGATGTCAGTTCGTCCGTCAATAGTAATACTGTTGTCGTCATAGAGGCAAATCAGTTTACCCAGACCCAGGTGCCCGGCCAGTGAGGCGGCTTCGGAAGTAACCCCTTCCATCATGCAACCGTCGCCGGAGTAGACATAAGTATAATGATTAACCAGGGTGAACCCGGGACGATTAAATTCGGCGGCAAGGCGTTTTTCGCCTATTGCCATTCCCACTGCATTGGCAAAGCCCTGACCCAGAGGGCCTGTAGTTGTTTCCACGCCGGGGGTATGCCTGTATTCGGGATGGCCAGGAGTTTTGCTATCCCACTGACGGAAATTTTTAAGTTCCTCCAGCGACAGATCATAACCGGTCAGGTGAAGCAAAGCATAGAGCAGCATTGAACCATGGCCTGCAGACAAAACAAACCGGTCCCGATCGGGCCAGGTGGGGCAGGTGGGGCAGTGTTTTAAAAAACGGCTCCACAGCGTATAAGCCATTGTGGCGCCACCCATCGGTAACCCGGGGTGTCCCGAATTTGCTTTCTCAACTGCATCAACAGAAAGAAAACGGATTGCGTTAACAGCCAGTTCGTCAATTCTCTTCAAGAAAATACACTCCAATCATTGATGGTTCTCAACTACACTCATCTCCAGATCGAGGGCGATGTAGTTGAGCGGCTCGGTAGTAAAACTGCCTTCTTCCTCTTTGCCCAATAAAACCCGGTTTATCGTCACCACAAAATTTTGGTCCTGGTCGGTCAACCCAGTTGGAAAGATCTGCAAACCATCATCGCCTGTTTCAGGCGTCAGGTCTTCAATCAAAAAATTAAACGTAGTGGTTGATATCCATTCACTATCTTCAAAATAATCGACATCGAAGGTGAGAGAAATCCA
>CAZCHW010000103.1:0-6863 GCA_964498375.1 uncultured Syntrophomonadaceae bacterium
AATGTGGATTAAACCGCTGTCCCATTTTCGTTCATACTTAAGGCCAAGTTTTTCGATCAGTTTTAATACAGCCATATTATCGGGCAACACATCGGCTGTAAAGGTGTGCAGTCCTTCGTTCTTAGCTACGGTGACCAGGTAGCTTAATAACTCGTACCCGATCCCCTTGCTTTGAAAATCATCGCGTACGACAATAGAGGCTTCTGCAGAAAGGGTGTCGCCGCAAATACAGTACTGGGCCATTCCGGTTATCACTTCCTGGCCAAGATATTTTTTGACTGCCAGAATCGCCATTTCCCGGGTATAGTCGATTACAACAAAATGTTTTTGCAGTTCGGCGTGCGACATCTGGCGGCGCATGGTCATGAACCGCTTGTAAATACTTTTATCGGAAAGGGAATAATAAAAATCTTTAATCAGCGGTTCGTCACTGATCTTGACCGGGCGTAACAGGATCGGCACATTTTGTTTGGTCGTGCGGTAGGCCTCAAGGTGTTCCGGGTATTCGCCCTGTTCACCGGGAAAGAAAGCCTGGTCTTTGTAGATTAGCGATCGTTTCTTTGCTTCTTCGATCAACCAGGGCCTGAATTTAGGATGGGCAATCGCGATCAGCGACATTGCCCGTTCACGGATATTTTTACCGTGCAGGTGAGCAATACCGTATTCGGTGACTACATAGTGCAAATCGCCCCGGGTCAGGGTTACGCCTGCCCCTTCTTTTAAGGCAGGCACAATTCTTGATGCTTCATCGTTGCGGGTTGCCGACTGGAGCGCAAGAATGTTTTTACCACCCCGGGCAAGGACCGAACCGCGCATGAAATTGGCCTGTCCGCCTATGCCGCTGTAAAAGGTACTGCCGAGCGATTCTGCCGTAGCTTGTCCGCTCAGGTCAATTTCCAGGGCGCTGTTTATGGCCGCCATTTTATCCTGGTCGGCTATGATCAGCGGGTTATTGGTGTATTCGATTTCCTTAAAACGAACGGTCGGGTTGTCGTGTAAATAATCGTAGGTTTCCTTCAGGCCCATGCAGAATGAAGCAACCAGCTTGCCCGGGTTGCGATTCTTTTTGCTGTTATCAATCGCACCGCATTTCATCAGTTCAATCAGGCCATCGCTAAGCATTTCAGTATGCACACCAAGGTTGCGCTTGTCGGAGAGGCATGAGAGGATGCCGTTCGGCACACTTCCGTAACCAACCTGGAGGGTATCACCATCCTCGATAATCTGGGCTACGTAGCGGCCGATCTTTTGAACTATATCTGGATCAAGAGCCGGTGGATCGTAAACCAGAAGCGGCTCATCGTGCAGGACCAGGAAATCAAACCGGGAAGCGTGTATAAAGGTATCGCCATGAACCCGCGGCATTTCGCTGTTTACCTGGGCAATCACCAGGTCGGCGCTCTCTGCAGCTGCCCGGGTTATATCAAGGCTGATTCCCAGGCTGCAATAGCCGTGGTCGTCAGGCGGTGAAACCTGGATTAAGGCCACATCTACTGTCACCTGGCGGCTGCGAAACAGGGCAGGAACCTCGGAGAGAAATATTGGGGTATAATCGGCCATCCCTTCATTGACCGCCTCGCGGGAGTTATGGCTGATAAAAAAGGAATTCTGTCGAAAATTATGCTTGAACTTTTCGTCGTAATAGGGCGTAACCCCCAAAGTCCAGACATGCAGGATTTCGGTATCAAAAAATGCCTTCGGGTTTGATTCTACATACTCAACCAGGGTGCGAACCAGGTGCTGGGGTTCGGCGCATCCGGTGGAGATAAAGATTCGATCGCCGGCTTTGATCCGGGAAAATATTTCATCGGTAGGAACAAACTTTTCGGGATACTGTTGGCGTAGTGCATCTAAACCGTTGATTGTTAATCACCTTCCCTCGCCTCATTTTATCAATAGGAAAGCCTGCTGGCAACAAGTTTAAAGGTTCCGGCGGTAGCGGTAAAAATGCAGAAAAGGTATAATAGATAATATATTAATTGAACCAAAGGAGGAAACAGGGTGAAACTATACCTGGATACAGCTAATGTGGAAGAAATCAGGGAAGCGGTCGGCTGGGGTGTAATCAGCGGGGTAACTACAAATCCTTCGCTGGCAGCCCGGGAGAATGAAGATTTCAGCCGGATCCTCCCTTCAATTTGCGAACTTGTTGACGGACCGGTCAGCGCCGAGGTAATTTCCCTCGAGTACGAAGGAATGCTGAAAGAGGCCCGCAAACTGGCGGCGGTTCATAAGAATGTGGTCATTAAAATTCCAATTATTCCAGAGGGAATGCGGGCGGTAAAAACACTATCTACTGAAGGAATTAAGGTTAACGTCACCCTGGTCTTTTCGGCAAACCAGGCCTTGCTGGCCGCCCGGGCCGGTGCCGCCTATATCAGCCCCTTTATCGGCAGGCTTGACGACATCGGGCAAACCGGAGTTAACCTGGTGCGTGACATTGTCGATATTATTGATCTGCACGATCTCGACTGCGAGGTGATCGCCGCCAGTATCAGGCACGCCGAGCATGTCCCTGCCGTTGCCCTGGCCGGCGCTCACATTGCCACGCTGCCGCACAAAGTGTTAAAGCAAATGTTCAAACATCCGCTGACCGAGCTGGGGATTGAAAGTTTCTTGAAGGATTGGCAGGAAGCTCAGAAAAACCGTAAATAACTTTTTATAACCATGATCATAAACCGGCAGGAGAGTTTATGAAAGACAAGATTATCTTAAGAAGTATTATTGTTATCGCCCTGGCACTTATTGCGGTAATTGCCGTCACAAATACTTTCACCGGAGCAGAAACACCTGTTGCCGAAAATGAAAATACGGCAGCAGCCCGGTATATAGAGCCTTATTTTTTGAGGCCTGGTGATAATAAACAAAGCCCGGATATTTTGTTTTACCCGGAAGTGCCCCGGCCGGGCGATTTTTTAATTGTCGAAGCCGGCCCATTTGCAGCGGGCTCCAGCCCGCAACTGAAGCTCGGTTTTGACGGGACAGCCTTTACTTCATACGAAGCCGGAGGCCTGCTCTATACCCTGGTGGCAATCAGCTGCGACAGCGAACCCGGCCTTTACAATGTTCATTATGAGCCGGGTGGACCTGCTGCAGACCTGGTTATCGCAGAAAGGGAATTTCCCCTTTCCCGTTTCAGCATGCCCGCTGACCGGACTACCGGATGGACCACCGAACGCCTGGCCGAGGACCGGGAAAAGGTTCGCCTGGCCAGAGATTCTTCTGCCCCCTTTCCGCTCTGGACAGACCGCTTTATTCTTCCTGTCGAAGGGCGGATCACCTCAGAATTTGGCGCCCTGCGAATTATCAACAATAACCCCCCGCGCCGACATTCCGGAATTGATATCGGTGCCCCCGAAGGCACCCCTGTCCTTGCAGCCAACAGCGGTAATGTACAGCTGGCCGAATACTTGCTGTCCGGCGGCAATACGGTAATTATCGATCATGGAATCGGCCTGACCAGCACCTACATGCACCTGGAATCAATTGCCGTCGAGCAGGGGGCAATTGTTGACGGAGGCACCATGATTGGCACGCTGGGGATGACCGGGTATGCTACCGGACCGCACCTGCACTGGGAGGTAAATATCGGCCAGGAGGCAGTTAACCCTGAACAGCTTTTAGCCAACGACCTGCTCTGGGTTCCCCCTGCTTACGTGGCCTCATTTATAGATACCGAATAGGATTTGAACGGAGGTTTGCAATGAAAGATATCGCCATTATCGGTGCCGGAATAATCGGCACTGCCCTGGCCAGGGAACTGGCCAGATACGATCTGCAGGTAGTTCTGATAGAAAAAGACAGCGATGTAGCCAACGGCACGACCAAGGCCAACAGTGCCATTGTTCATGCCGGCTTTGATCCTGAACCGGGCAGCCTGAAAGCGCTGCTGAACGGGGAAGGCAATAAAATGTTCAGGGGTCTTTGCCGTGAACTGGACATACCCTTTCACCGGATCGGCTCGCTGGTTATCGCTTTCAGCGATGAAGAACTGGAAACCCTGGAAGAGCTTTACCGGAACGGCGTAACCAACCAGATTCCGGGAATGCGCCTGGTAAACCGTGAGGAGCTGCACGCCATGGAGCCGGGGCTAACTGAAGAAGCGATCGGAGCGCTCTATGCTGCCACAGCGGCAATTACAGACCCTTACCTGCTGGCCATTGCCCTGGCTGAAAGCGCAGCGCTGAATGGTGTAGAGATCAGGCTGGACTGCCCTGTTGAGGGCATTGAAAAAATAGCTGGCGGCGGTTTCAGGTTTAACTGCGCCGGGGAAACAATTGAAGCCCGCCTGGTAGTCAACGCTGCAGGCCTTTTTGCCGATGCTATCAATGAAATGATTAACCCTCCCTCTTTCAAAATTAAACCAACCAGGGGTGAGTATTTCCTGCTTGATAAAAAGACTGGCCACCACGCCCGTCACGTTCTCTTTCCCTGTCCTACCAAACTGGGCAAGGGTGTGCTTATATCTCCAACGGCACATGGCAACCTGATTATCGGGCCGAACGCCGAGACAGTTGACACTCCCGATGCCCGGCAAACTACTGCCGCAGGGCTGAAATATGTCCGTGAATATGCAGAGAAAATTAAGAAGAACCTGCCCTTTCACGAGGTAATCACTACTTTCAGTGGGTTACGGGCCAAGACAGACCGCGGTGATTTTATCATTGAAGAAGCAGTTACCTCACCGGGTTTTATCAATGTTGCGGGAATTGAATCACCAGGTCTGGCTGCTGCCCCGGCTATCGCAGTCTATGTAGCCGATATGCTGGCCGGGATTGCCGGACCCTTTACGCGTAAGAGTAATTTTACAGAGCGGGCCAAGAACCACACCCCCTTCATGTATCTAGACCAGGAAAAACGGGATAAAATGATTGAAGAAGATCCCCGCTACGGGCGGGTTATCTGTCGTTGCGAGAATATCACCGAGGGAGAAATTGTTCGGGCTGTTCAGGGGCCGGTCGGCGCAAGGACAGTTGACGGAATTAAAAAACGAACCCGGCCGGGCGGTGGACGCTGCCAGGGGGGTTTTTGCGGACCCCGGGTGATGCAGATAATCGCCCGTGAATTGAACCTGGATTTGCCGGAAGTTAAAAAGGATAACCCCGGTTCATATATATTAACCGGTACCACTAAAAATAAAGAAGTAGAACAGCGCGAAGCCGGCGCGGTTGGCAAATGCCTGCCCACCCCCTTCGGTTTAAAAACCGAGGAGAAAGTTAAAGAGCACTATGAACTGGTGGTCATTGGGGGCGGACCGGCCGGCATGGCTGCGGCGATTGCTGCCCGCGAGGCCGGGATTGAAGATATCCTGGTGATAGAGCGCGATCACGAGCTGGGCGGAATTTTACAGCAGTGCATTCATAACGGTTTCGGCCTGCATCAGTTTAAGGAAGAACTTACCGGCCCTGAATATGCCGAACGCTATATCAGGATGCTCAAGGAAAAGGGCATTATCTGCAAGCTCGACACGATGGTTCTTTCTTTGGGCCAGGACAGGCAGGTCAGCTATATCAATACTGTTGACGGCCTGGTAACCATCCAGGCCGGGGCGATTGTTTTGGCAATGGGCTGCCGTGAAAGAACCCGCGGGGCGATCAACATTCCGGGAACCAGACCGGCCGGAATTTTTTCAGCGGGAACAGCCCAGCGCTTTGTTAATATTGAAGGTTACATGGTTGGCCGCAAGGTAGTTGTTTTTGGGTCAGGTGATATCGGATTGATTATGGCTCGCCGGATTGTCCTTGAGGGCGGAGAAGTTGTGGCGGTAATTGAACGCAAGCCATATTCCGAAGGGCTGGTGCGCAATTATGTCCAATGTATACAAGATTTTAACATCCCGATGCTGCTGGAACACACCATTGTTGATATCCACGGTAAAGACCGGGTGGAAGGAATAACAATTGCCCAAACCGACCACCGGAAGATGCCTCTGGACGGCACCGAGCGCGACCTTGAATGCGATACTATTCTCTTTTCGCGCGGCCTGATCCCTGAAAATGAGCTTTCCAAGGGGGCCGGGGTTAAACTGCACCGGCAGACCGGCGGCCCGGTGGTTAATGAAGCGATGGAAACCAGCGTAGAAGGTATTTTTGCCTGCGGAAACGTAGTACATGTGCACGATCTGGTCGATTGGGTCAGCGATGAAAGCCGCAAGGCCGGACGCGGCGCCGCAGCTTACATTAAACGCGGAGATCAAGCAAAACCGGGGTTTACCTTTGTAACCAGGCCGCTCAATGCAGTTAACTATATCGTGCCTCATCAGGTTCGGACAGCCTGGATGGATGATACCCTGGAATTGTTCCTGCGGGTGAAGGGTCAGCATGAAAACGCGGTTCTGGTCGTTAAAGCAGATGACCAAACTATAAAAACAGTTAAGAAAAAAGTGCTCACACCAGGTGAAATGGGTGTGGTTAAAATTAAAAAAAGCGACTTGCCCTCAGAACCTTTTAAGGAACTGAGTATAGAGGTAGCCGGGGAGAGTGATCGTAAATGACCGGGAAAAGTAAAGAAAAGGAAATGATCTGCATCCTTTGTCCGCTTGGCTGTAAAATGCAGGTTTCGGAAAAGGACGACGAGCCCGGAGAACTGACAGTGCGGGGCCAGCAGTGTAAAAAAGGGCGCGATTACGCCTACGAGGAGTATGCCAACCCGACCCGCACTGTTACCTCGACTGTAGCGGTACGCGGTACTGTCCTGCCCCGTCTGCCGGTGAAGACCAGCAAACCGATCGCCAAAAAACTGATTTTTCCGGTTATGGCTGAAATAGAAAAGATTGAACTGGAAGGCCCGGTTGAAATAGGCGATGTGATCATTGAAGATATTCTGGGCAGCGGAGCTAACCTGGTTGCTTCACGCAGCCTTGA
>CAZCHW010000104.1:0-6859 GCA_964498375.1 uncultured Syntrophomonadaceae bacterium
CAATTCCACTTGAAATGGTATCTTCCCCTTTGCCGGTGCCCATGCTGCTATGCCAGCCCAATCCCTGCGCTTCAAGGTCAGCAGCTTCAGGTTCAGGCCCAACATATTCAGGGCTGCCGGCCCCGTGGCATCGTCCAAAAGTATGCCCTCCTGCCACCAGGGCAACTGTTTCTTCATCATTCATAGCCATCCGGGCAAAGGTTTCGCGCACATCCTTCGCTGAAGCAAGGACATTCGGTTCACCGTTTGGCCCTTCCGGATTAACATAAATCAAGCCCATCTGCACGGCAGCAAGTGGGTTTTCGAGATCGCGATCACCCGAATAACGCTGGTCTCCGAGCCACTCATCTTCAGCGCCCCAGTAGATATCTTCTTCGGGCTCCCAGACATCTTCCCTGCCTCCGGCAAAACCAAAAGTTTTAAAACCCATTGACTCTAAAGCAACATTACCTGCCAGAACCATCAAGTCTGCCCACGATATTTTTTTACCATATTTTTGCTTGACCGGCCAGAGCAAACGCCTGGCTTTGTCGAGGTTAATATTGTCCGGCCAGCTATTCAGGGGAGCCAGCCGCTGTGAACCAGAACCAGCACCGCCGCGTCCATCTCCCATCCGGTAAGTCCCGGCACTATGCCAGGCCATCCTAATCATCAGACCACCGTAATGACCGTAATCTGCCGGCCACCACTCCTGGGAATCGGTCATCAGTTGATGGAGGTCTTTCTTTACAGCCTTCAGGTCCAGTTTATTAAATTCTTCCGCGTAATTAAAATCCTCACCAAGTGGATTCCGTGATTTCGGATTTTGGTGGAGCATCCTGAGGTTTAACTGATTAGGCCACCAGTCTTTATTAGTTGTTCCACCACCGGTAAACCTTCTCGTTGACATACCCGTTACCGGGCACTTTTTCTCTTCACTCACTCTTATTTCCCCTTTCTTTTTCTAAATTAATATTTAAAAGGCATGTCGGACAGAGGCCTTTGAAATATACTGACTGATCACAGACCTGGTAGCCATTCAAATCTATTGATTTCAGTAAGGCAGGGTCGAGGTTAAAATTGCTGATCACACCACATTCTTCACATTTAAAATGGCCATGTAAATCAACGATTAAATCAAAGCGGGTTTCAGTTTCTTCGATTGTTAAGATCTTAATCAGGCCTTTTTCCGCAAACAAGCTGAGAGTATTATATATAGTTGTCTTGGAAAGTGTGGGAATATCACTGATCAAATTGTTATATATTTGTTCCACGGTTGGATGACCGGGGTTATTTATTAAATACTCCATAATCTTTATTCTTTGTAAAGAGGGTCGGATATCTTTCCCGGATAGCTCGAAGGCAAGATCCTGGCAAGCTGTATGCATTAATGATCACTCGCAATGTTATAATATTTTTTATATTTGTAATGAGTATTACTATAAAATTACTACAATATTGTAACACTGTCAAGCCAGGTTCTTTCATAAGTTTATAATATAGTTCAAGCAATAATCTGCTGGGCCAGAAACCCGGCAAGGGTTGGAACCACCTGATACATACAGTATTTGAGTGCAATAAAGCGTGGACCAAGGAATGTAAATTCATTAAGTGATAACTGTTATTTGACAGGATTATGCAGTCCGGGTATAATATCGTTATTCGATATCTACTTTCGATTTTAAGGTGACAAGATGAAAAAACGCATTCTGAGAAAATTATTTCTCGGTTTCATTCAGATTCATATTCTGTATCATGCCCAAAAAGAACCTTTTTACGGCTCCTTGATGATTGGCGAACTAAAAAGACACGGGTATGAAATTAGCGCCGGAACGATCTATCCAATCCTGAATAATTTAGCAGACAGTGGCTTATTGCAAAAGACAAACCGCCTGGTTGATGGAAAGATCCGCAAGTATTACTCTATCACAGCTGCAGGTGCGCAGGTATTGCAGGAGGCAATTGAAAAAGCAGAAGAATTAGCAAAAGAACTGCGACAGCGCTGACCAGTATAATGAAGGCACTCGAAAAGTAACTGGTAATTCTATTGACAGTAGGAATTGAGTTTTCAACTAAAGAACTCGGCATAAAAAAGTAAGAAAAACTAACGATCTTTGAAAAAGGCATAGTGTTACGAAAAATGGAGACAAAGAAGGGCATACCAAATAAGCCTTCCTGAAAGGCTCATTCATTTTGCTTTAAAGCGGCTTATGCTGCTGGATGCGCAAGCAGGTCAGCAAATCTGAACCCTTCATGCTTCACCCAGGCATCCAGATGGATATTTAATGCTGCAAAAGTGGCCAGGGCCGCCCTGATCATAGTACTTCTGGCACCGTACTCTTCAATAGCATAATCCTCAAAGATGCGCTTGTTAGTTCGTTCTACGGTGGTTCTGGTTTTAAACTTATCCTTGAAAGCTTTAGAATTTCGCGGAACAGGAGTAAACATTCTCGGGTCAAGATCGGACTTAAGATATATAGTCTTTCCGTAATTTGACTCGGTGCACCTGCACTCCTCAGGCGGATTTTGCCCTTTAGCTGTATACCAGCAGCGGTACTTTAAGCGGTATGGCTGGCAAAACCCCCAATAAGCAAAAGGTTTTCCCCCTTTGCAAACAGGACGGCCCTGATCATCAAAAGAAACGATGTCAGAATGAGGGTAACTAAACTTAGCCTTCGTTCTTGCATCGAGCGAAATAAAAGGGGTAATTTTAAAGTGGCGCAGCAGCTCGTAAGTAGGATAATTGTCCATCGCCCCATCAGCTAAAAAAGAGCTGAAGCTTAAATCAGGGTAAAGCCGTAAAATATCGGTCAAAGCATAAACAGTGGTAGTGCTGTCATGGCGGTTGGCCTGAACCAACTTGATTAAGATCGGCAGGTCGTAAGGGCTATCAGATGCAGTAACATTAAAGAGGGTATCACCATAGAAATACCGCTCCCGGTAACTATCCCATCCCCACCGGGCATCGGGGTCAGAATAAAGACGCGGACAGTGGCAATTGTAGTTACCTTTTTTGCGGCAGTCACATTTTTTTGTTCCGTAGTGTGAAGCACCCGTGTAAAAGGTTGAGCCATCAAAAGCGACCGATAGATTATCAGTATTGCCCAGGATACCCATCTGAGCGGAAACATCGACCACTACGCGGGCAAGCAGCTTTTGTAAAATAATCTGTGGAGAAAAGCGATTGATTTTACCTTTAAGAGCTCTTTTGACCAGCCTTTTAACAACACCCTCTCGTTTAGGAGCAAGTTTCTGGCCCACTTTCAACTTTTTCTTTGGTTTGCTGGTAAATCGTTTCAATTTAGCCTTCCTTCTTAAATGGCTTTCATAGTCAGCGAGCCAGAAACGAACCATTAAATCATAATAAGAAGCAACAGCAGGCCCATAATCTGTTTCAAAGCCACACAGATCAAAAAGAAGAGGATCAGAGTCAACCTTAAGAGCCCAGTTTGTGATAGAATATTCTTGTTGATCAAGCATTAATACGAGTGATCGTATTATACCTTGCTGATTTATGGCTGGGCGGCCACAATCAGGGTATAACGGCTTGACAACAGGAAGCAGGGGATCTAAGTTGAGCAGATAAAGCTTCGCAATGCTTTTATCTAGCGCAATCACCCTGCTTCCCTGTATAAAAAGATGGTCAATCATCCGTAATCGCAACAGCTCCTGATAATCATTGTGCAAAACCCATTCTCGTAACATCGCTATGCCTCCAAAATAGAAGATATGGTAATTAATACCATTCACTTTAATTTTGGGAAGCATTTCCAAATGTCAAGGCAGAATGAACCCATTTATGGGTTATTATGTTATATTTACTGGAAATATTTTTGTGGATTAAGCCGGATATTCTGAGGTGAAGCATAAATTATATCCCTTGGAACCGGCATGAATAAAGCGTTCGGAGTTTTCGAATGCGTACTATAATTTAAATGAGGTGAAAGCAATGTTTGAACTAAGCAAAGTACGTTATAAAGATATCATTGCTATTGATCAACTCTCCATCAAGGAGGGAAAAACAACCTGTCTGGTCGGCGAAAGCGGCAGTGGTAAGACTACATTGCTCAAGTTGCTTAATCATCTGGTTGATTTTAAGGAAGGAACAATCACTTACCAGGGAAATGACCTGAAAATACTTGATGCAGTACTGCTGAGAAGAAAAGTCATTCTCTTACCGCAAACACCGGTTATCTTCCCCGGCACTATCAAAGAAAACCTTCTGATCGGCTTAATGTTTGCTAAAAAAGAGTTGGCAAGCGATCAGCGGCTGTTGGCGGAGTTAGAAAAAGTAGGTCTTCACCATAAAAAACTGGATGAAGATGCCAGCCAACTTTCAGGAGGAGAACAGCAGCGCTTGGCGCTGATCAGGGTAATTCTAATGGAACCTGAAGTTCTGCTATTAGATGAACCGACCTCAGCCCTGGATGATGAAACGGTTGAAAGGATAACCGCCTACATCAAAGAATATCTTAACAGTGGTGAAAAAACCATGGTTCTGGTTACTCATTCAAAACCATTTGCCAGAGCAATGGGAAATGTCATTGTAACTATTAATAACGGGCGGATAACCGCCACAGAGGAGGTGGCCTGAGGATGAACGATATCATTGAAATTGGCCCCCTGCGTTTGCTTGCAGGCTATGTCTTCATCCTGCTCCTTTTGTTCCTGGTCAGAAACCTGGGTATTAAAAAAGAAAAAGAAATTATTATAGCTTCCATACGGATGACCTTACAATTACTGTTTATGGGTTATATCCTTGTTTATATCTTCGACCAAAGCCGTTTTTATGTTACCTTGTTAGTTTACGCAATCATGATATTTTTCGCCATCCGCAATATATTCAGCCGGGTTAATTTACCGGTGAGCAAAAAATTACGTAATGTAATCATCGTCTCAATGATATCAGGAACAGTGTTTACCGCCTTTTACTTTCTACTGCTGGTAATCAATATTCAGCCCTGGTATGATCCGCGCTATTTTATTCCGATTGCCGGAATGATCATCGGTAATTCCATGACTGGTGTATCCCTTGGTGTTGAACGACTAATCGGTGAAATGAAAGCAAAAAAACAACTTATTGAGGGGGCTCTAATGCTTGGAGCAACCCCCAGAGACGCTACGATAGAAATTATAAAAAGTGTTTTTACCTCAGCAATTATGCCGACGATAAATTCAATGGTCGGGATGGGCATAGTTTTTCTGCCCGGGATGATGACCGGTCAGATCTTAGCCGGAATGTCGCCCTTAATTGCTATTGAGTATCAGATCGCGATCATGCTTGCTATCCTGGGTGCCGTTTCAATCACTTTATTTATGCTCACTCATTTTGGCTACCCCACATTTTTCAACCGCTACAGCCAGTTGGAAGATCCAAATCTTAACAGCAGGCAATAATTAAAACAAATTAAACGAACTACTAGATTAACGGGACCCCGGGGCGGAAGCTTCCCGACCGGCAATTCGCCCAAAAACTATACACTCAGTTATTGCACAGCTTCCCAAACGGCTGGCGCCATGAATCCCCCCGGTCACTTCACCTGCACCATATAATCCGGCAATCGGAATCATTTCCCGGCTGATAACCCGGGCCAGTGAGTCAATCTGGATGCCGCCCATTGTATAGTGAACCTTTGGCCACATGCGCATTGCAAAATAGGGAGCCTGTTCAAGTGGTTTTGTTTCAGGCAAGATCAGCTTGTGGAACTTACTGTCGCACTTTTTAGAAACTGCTTCATTATAAATCATGACAGTTCGTTTTAGTATTACAGGATCAATTTCATAAAACCCGGCCAGGGCCTCCAGTGAATTGAAGTTTTTAACTACTCCTTTTTTTATTGATCTTGACAGATCCCATCCTGCTGTCGCCACAGCGCTGGAATCGGCTAAGCCTAACACCGGATGATTTTTTCTGAGCATCGCCTCTGCCAATCTTCTGCGATCAGAGAGTTCGTTTACAAAACGTTCACCAGTTTCTGGATCAATAATAATACCATAGGGCAAAACGACATAGTCACCAAAAAGTGGGCCTGATCCAAATCCTCTTTCATCAGGAGAAGCCCAGGGGCCGAGCTGAATTCTTGAGAGTTGAACAGGATTTGCCCCAATTCGGATGCACTCTTTCAATACTTCAGCAGTGGCATATAGTTTATTCGTACTCTGAACGTTATCACCTAGGCGGGGGTCCTGGGCTTTTCTGAACGGCACATCACTGCCAAATCCTCCTGAAGCTATTATCACTGCCCTTTTTGCTTTGATTATTTTTTCTTTGCCCAATCCGGGCTGGTTAAAGCGATATCCATCAATAACCCTGACGCCGGTTACCCGACCCTGATTGTCTTGTAACAACTGTACTGCATGTGTACCAGTTAATAATGGCACGTTCATCAATTTTAGACAGGCAAGCATTTTCTTCAGCAGAGATAACCCGGAGATGTTTTCAGGAGTATAACAGCGCGGCACCGAATGGCCACCAAAAATGTCAACTCTGTCAAGGTATTTAACCCCCAACTTATCCCGCGTCCACAAGAACGCACTTTTGGCATTATCTGCAACTCTTCGGGCCAATTCCGGATAATTTAAACCTTCGCCGGCGGCCAATAGATCTTCGTACATGAGCTGCGGCGAGTCAACTATTCCGGCCTGCTTCTGGTAATCGGTCCCTGGGGCGGCAATGCCACCATCGCTAATCGCTGAATTGCCTCCAGAAGCCATCATCTTCTCCAGAACGATAACCGATCTTCCTGCTTCTGCAGCTTCAATTGCTGCAGCCAGTCCGGCAAACCCTGAACCTATTACAACTACTTCTGCCTGATTGTATGACTTCTGCAAATTGCACCATCTTTCTAACAATCAAGATTATCAACTGCATCAAAGAATT
>CAZCHW010000105.1:0-6807 GCA_964498375.1 uncultured Syntrophomonadaceae bacterium
ATCACCATAGGCTTTTTATGCCACTACTCTTTATCAAGAATACAGTCGGGAATGTCTATTGCCGTTACGATGAGGCAGGTAAACCAAAGCATTATTTTGCTCTCTCAACCAAGTCGTTTCCCCGGAGGTAATGAATCCCTGGCAATCCAACTGGGCAGCCTGCGCAAAAAGCTCGCCGATGGTATTTTTTAATTAATTAGAATACCATGTATTCCATGTTTTGTGAGATTTGCTTAGCAGCTTCCTGCACCATCACTTTATACTCATCAAGTTTTTCAGGTGAGGTCCGAAACTGTGGGCAAGAAACTGTAATTGCTGCAACAACACTTCCTGTATTTTTTTGTATGGGAGCTGCAATACAAACTACCCCAATCTCGTTTTCCTGATTATCAAGAGCGTAACCCTGTAGCAAAACTTCATCAAGATTTTTTTTAAAGTCTTTCTTATCGGTGATGGTGTGAGGGGTAACTGGCTTCAGTTCTATCTGTTCTAACACTTCATTTTGTTTAATCTGAGGTAAATGAGCCAGCAATACCTTACCCCCAGCCGTACAATATGCGGATCTTCGCATTCCAACCTGCGAGTGCATCCTGATTGTTGCCGAGCTCTCAACTTTTGCCAGATAGACTACATCAGTCTGATCGAGAATCATTAGATGGCAGGTTTCTTTAGTTCTATGCATCAACTTTTCCATGAATGGCTGCACTAACTCCACTAGGCTTTGGTGCGTATCAATTTCAGAAGCCATCTCTAAAAATTTATACCCCAAATAATATTTGCCATTATTAGAATTATGCCGAACATAACTTCTCTTTTCCAGAACAGAGATGATCCGGTAGATGCTGCTACGGTGCATATTCATACATTTTGTCAAATCTTTTACTTCAACATGGCCTTCTTTTTTGATTATTTCTAAGATGTCAAGCGCTTTTTCTAGCGTCTGGGCTCCACTTCTACGGTTATTACCTTCAGCCACTTTTTTAATACCACCTTGCATATTATAAATAATTTATGATAAATGATTATTCAGTTGCGACCATTTAATCCAAATTCGATCCGCAACCTGCTTGGCGTTTTTAAGAATTCCCGCCTCATCGTCCTTAATATATACTCCTTTTTCGACAAGTATTTCGCCATCTACGATCACTGTCTCAATATCGGCTGCTAACCCGGTATGAATTAAATTAGAAACAATATTTTTTTTGAACAGTGGGACATAATTAGGCTTATTGTAATTAATTATTACAAGATCTGCTAATCCATTCTCCATTATTGCCCCTAATTCCTCTTTTCTATCGATCGCTTTTGCACCGTTCACCGTACCCATTTCCAGGATCGCTTCCGATTTAGGCTCATCGCTAACCTGGTTCACAATCCGGTAAGCCATTTGCGCCACTTTCATTGTTTGTAAGATATCGGAAGCCATATTATCCGTTCCCAGGCTGATATTTACCCCTTGAGCAAGCAGTTTTTTCACCGGAGCCACCCAGCCCCGCTTTGCATTAATTGTCGCGCAATGGGCCAGAGTCGCTTTATATTTACCCAACAGGGCGATATCCTCTTCTTCTAAAAATATCCCGTGAGCGCCAATAAAAGACTGTTTCAGTATACCCGTGCTTTCAAGGTACTGCCCTACAGTTTGCTTGTGTAGATCTTTAACCTGCCTAATCTCGACTTCGTTCTGGGCTAGATGAATAGTCACGCCAAGATCATATTTCTGTGCAGCCTCAACTACTTTCTCCAGCAGCCGCCTGGAACAGGTATCCGGCGCATGGGCCACCATAATCGCTCTAATCCGTCCATTTTCTGCCATGTGCCACCGATCGATAAAATCTAAACTCTTCCCTAAATATTCCTCTCCCCGGGCATCGCTATATTCATAGACCTGATCTTTCATTTTCTCTTGATCAACATCGTAAACCTCGCTGTTTAAATAGGCCCGGATTCCAGTCTCTACCGCCGCTTTCGCCATACTCTCGCTTTTTGTCCCTAAAGTATCAACAACGGTCGTCGAGCCATATTTCAACAACTCCAAATAAGCCAATCTGCTCATGTGGTAGGCATCTTCATCTGTCATCATTTTGATCACCGGAGACATTTTCTTGTATACAGCAGTATAGGAAGGTTCGTCTTCTGCCTGTCCGCGTAATATGGTCAGCGCGCCATGTGTGTGCACATTAACAAAACCGGGATAAATCACCCTGTTTTGCGTAGAGATTGTCCGAACACCCTTCTGGCTACCGAATCTATCGAGCATTTCAGCACTCCGCCCAACCGCAATGATCCGATTACCTTCAATATAAACAGCACCATCTTCGATAATGCCATGATCGCTGGTCATGGTCACAATCGTGCCGCCATGAATTAAAATACTCACCGGTTAATCCACCACCCTGGTATAATTACTTCTACTTTATTATTTCTGCTAGGCATCTTTATTCTGCAACCCCGCAAACTTTAATCGCCAACAAGGCATAAATTAACGATGCTAATGACAGCTCTTCCAGAGCAACAAATTCATTGTCAGAATGAGCACAGTCGATACTGCCGGGACCGAAAAGTATTGAAGGAATACCCGCCTGTCCGTACAATAGACCGGAATCGCCCCAGTACTGCGCCCCTGCTACCGCCACATCACTATCTAAGACCTGTCCAACCACTTCGATTAACGCCTGCACAAAACTGTGGTCTCTTTTAACCTCCATTGCCGGGCGCGGCCAGGGCAGATATTCAACCTTAGCTGTAATTCCCGCCCTCGACTCAGCAATATAGGCGGCAAGCTTCTCCAGGTAGCTTTCGACCTCCGCTAACTTCTGACTTGGGGTCCAGCGAATATCAACATAGACATCACACTCATCAGGTACTATCCCGGAGAACTTCTCGCTAGCCCCCTTCAAAAATGGTTTATTCGCCTTTGCCGCCCCTTCAATCAACCCAACATTAACCGTTGGGGCGCCAACCAGTTTATGGGTTAAAGCCTCATAGTATGGCACCATTTGCGATTCCACCAGCTTTATAAAATGGGTCGCAGCATAAATAGCATTCACCCCGTGTTGCGGAACGCTGGAATGAACCGACCGGCCAGTAAAAGAAATTTTAAAATAATCGATTCCCTTGTGGGCAATCATCGGTTTTAAATTTGTCGGCTCACCGACAATAGCCAGATCCGTTAACGGACCATGCTCGATCAGGTGGCGGGTTCCCGCGCTGCCAGCGGCATCTTCATCTATTACCCCGGCAAACACCACATCTCCGGCCAGTTGAATCCCTAAACGCTTCAAAAGAATTAACGCATAGGCCATCGTGCCCACCCCTGATTTCATATCAGCGGCGCCCCGACCGTGCAGTTTACCTTCTTTAACTGCCCCGCCGTACGGATCGCACATCCCATAAGAGGGAACTGTATCAATATGACCGTTAAACATTAAGCTCGGTCCGTTCCCTGAACCTGGCAATGTTGCAATGCTATTCGGTCGGTCATCGATAACATGCTGCAAGTAAGCATCGATTTGGTTTGCCTGAAACAGGTCATTTAAATATACAGCCAGAGGTTTCTCCCGTTCCGGCGAATCCCAGTGGCTCGGAATGGAGATTAAAGTGCGCACTATTTCAATTAGTTCATCCTGCTGAATATTATCCTCTAATAATTGCTTGAAATTATTCGGCATCATTACACCTTCCTGTTACCCGTTAATCAAAGTTTTGCTTACCTGTATCTAAACTGCAATCTATCTGCGGCAGTTTAATTCTTCAAATGCGGATCCCATTTATCGCGGATTGTATCACCGAAAATATTGAAAGCCAAGGCAGTGATCAATATTGCAATACCCGGATAGTAGATCAGGTGCGGAGCAACTCTTAAATAAGCTTTTGCATCACTTAGCATAGTGCCCCATTCCGGGAAATTTGGCGGCGCACCGAGGCCCATAAACCCCAAGCCGGCGGCACTTAAAATTGCCGTGCTCATCCTAATTGTGCACAAAACCACCAACGTAGGCACTAAGTTAGGCAATATATGCCTGACAATAATTCTTAAATCTGAAGCCCCGCTGGAAACAGCAGCCTGAATATAGCCTTTTTCCCTGATCGACATAACTGAGCTTCTGATCAACCTGGTAAACATGGGAATTGACCAGATCCCTACCGCAATCATACTGTTGTATAGCCCTGGCCCTAGTATGGCTAGCACAACCACCGCTAGCAGAACCGTAGGAAAAGCCATTAGAATATCGATTAACCGGGACACGATCATATCCAGCGCTCCCCGGTAAAAACCAGCTGACAAACCAAGCACTAAACCAAAGCTGATTCCGATTGCAATCGAAGCTAACCCGATCGTCAGTGAATAACGGGCACCAATGATAATCCGGCTGAAAACGTCACGCCCCATTGCATCTGTTCCCAGCAAATGTTTTTCTGAGGGACCATCAAGGCGCTCTGTTCTGTTCTGCTCAAATGGATCGTAAGGTGTAATCTGTGGGCCAATGATAGCTAAAATGAGCACAATAGTTAATACTATGATCGCCAGGAAAGTCACCGGATCTTTTTTAATAAACGACCAAACGGCTATAATAATGATCACCCCATTGCTTAATCAGTTCATGTTAATTTGCAATTATCCCTTAATTTATCTTAATCAAATGGCAGGCTACATAGTGCTGCCCCCCGATATTGATAAAATCCGGTTCTTCTACTTTGCAAACTGGCATCACATATTTGCACCTGGTGTGGAACTTGCATCCGCTTGGCGGATTCATGGGGCTGGGTATATCCCCTTCAAGAATAATTCTTTCCACCTTCTGATCTGGATCCGGGATTGGAATAGCGGAAATGAGTGCTTGAGTATAAGGATGTTTCGGATCCTGAAAAATTGTCTTTTTATTGGCAAGTTCGACCATTTTACCTAAATACATAACCCCGACTTTTTTAGAGATATGTTTAACAACTGATAAGTCGTGGGCTATAAAAATGTAGGTCAAACCCAGCTCTTCCTGTAAATCTGCCAGCAGGTTAAGAATCTGTGATTGAATTGATACATCAAGAGCAGAAACCGGTTCATCACAAACGATTAATTCAGGATTTAACGCCAACGCTCTGGCTATGCAGATACGCTGCCTCTGTCCTCCAGAAAACTCGTGCGGGTAACGATAGAGATGTTGCCCGGATAAACCGACCACCTCAAGCAATTCCTTAACCCTTTCCTTCTTTTTCGCTCCACGTTCTACACCATAAACTTCCAGCGGTTCGCCGATAATATTTAATATATTCAACCGCGGATTCAGAGAATCATAGGGATCTTGAAAGATAATCTGCATCTTTTGTCGCATCGCTCTCAGCTCTTTTTTCTTCAGCGATAAAACATCAACATCCCGATAATGCACCTCGCCCGCCGTGGCATCTAATAAGCGAAGAACTGCCAGCCCCAGGGTCGTTTTGCCGCAGCCTGATTCACCTACCAGACCAATAGTTTCACCTTCCTGCACAGAAAAACTAACCCCATCTACGGCCTTACAGACACCCGTGGCTGAAGGGAAATACTTTTTTAGATCTTTAACTACTAAAAAATTATCTTGCCTGTAAAGGGCACCAGAACTTTCTCCTTGTATCATAGATATTAGCCAACTTCCTAAAAATAATTATCCTCTTAACCAGCAGCTTACGAGTCTAGTTTCGCCAATTTCGATCGTTTCAGGCTCTTCATTTAAGCACATATCCATGGCGTAGGGACAGCGGGGATGAAAACGGCACCCCTTTGGCAAATGATTGAGATCCGGCACTACCCCTTCAATTATTGGAAGCCGTTTTGCTTCAACATCAAGTCTGGGCATAGACTTCAATAATCCTTCGGTATATGGATGCTGGGGATCGTGGAATATATCCTTCACACTGGCCTGTTCAACAACTTTTCCGGCATACATAACCACCACCCTGTCGGCCATTTCGGCGATGGTCCCCAGATCATGCGATATAAAAATAATTGACATATCTATTTCTTGTTTCAGCTTTTTCATCAATTCAAGAATTTGAGCCTGAATCGTCACATCTAAAGCAGTGGTAGGCTCATCGGCAATCAGCAGGCTCGGTTTACAGGCAAGGGCAATGGCGATCATAACCCTTTGCCTCATCCCACCCGACAACTCATGGGGATATTCATTTACCCGTTTTTCCGGCGCCGGTATACCGACCAGAGTAAGCATTTCTATCGCTTTTTCTTTTGCTTCTTTATTCTTAAGCTTCTGATGGATCTTTAACACTTCAATAATTTGGTTTCCGCAGGTGTAAGAAGGGTTCAAGGAAGTCATCGGTTCCTGAAAGATCATGGAAATCTCATTTCCCCTGATCTTACGTATATATGCTTCACTTTTACCTAACAAGGGCTCGTCTTTGAATAAGATTTCCCCTCTCGCAATTTTTCCGGGGGGACTGGGAATCAAGCGCATAACCGACAGCGCTGTTACACTTTTGCCGCTTCCCGATTCGCCAACCACACCAACAGTTTCGCCATTTTTAACATGGTAGCTGACGCCGTCCACTCCCCGGACAACGCCATCCCCAGTGTAGAACAGCACCTGGAGATCTCTTATATCCAGTATATTCTTAATTTGATCCGTCATAGTTAGAATCTAACCTTTCACTTTCAGAGAATTTAACAACTTCTCTCTCCCCTACACTTCAATTTCGGCCCTAGTTGCAATTATCGATCAACTCTACCCGATTTGTCACCTCTGGCCAGATTTTCTACCTCATCAGCTGAAACCAGGTTAAAATCGCCCCTGATTGAATGCTTCAGGCAAGAAGCGGCAACCG
>CAZCHW010000106.1:0-6736 GCA_964498375.1 uncultured Syntrophomonadaceae bacterium
AAATGCCCGGTAGAGCAAACTGTTTCCGTCAATAACAATAAATTTTTCTTTACGGGTAGATGTCAAACGACCGGCTCCTTTGTTTTATCCGGGAAATTTCAGCTTGCCGTTCAGGTCAGCCATTTCAATTGCCGAAGCAGCTGCCTGCCAGCCCTTATTGCCAGCCTTGCTGCCGGCCCGTTCAATTGCCTGTTCAAGGGTATCACTGGTGATCACCCCAAAAATAGCCGGGATGCCTGTCTCCAGACCAACCTGGGCCACTCCCTTGGCCACTTCTGAGGCAACATAGTCAAAGTGCGGAGTGGAACCGCGGATAACGGCGCCGAGGCAAATAACAGCATCGTAACGTTTACTGACCACTGCTTTTTTTGCCGCAAGGGGGATTTCAAAGGCCCCCGGCACCCAGATCAGATCTATTGCATCTTCGCGGGCTTCATGCCGTTTGAGACAATCAATCGCTCCG
This sequence comes from uncultured Syntrophomonadaceae bacterium, assembly GCA_964498375.1. Taxonomy (GTDB): domain Bacteria; phylum Bacillota; class Dethiobacteria; order DTU022; family DTU022; genus JAABTH01. The sequence continues at coordinate 464 of CAZCHW010000106.1, forward strand.
CTAAGCAGGTGTCCTGAAATGAATTCGTTAAAGCGGCTGACCACTATGGCAAAGCGGTAATCACGGGCTATCAGTTTTCCTTCAATTGTTTTCAAGTTAATCGCTCCTTTGCTTTCTATTAATTAGCTTCCCTGACATGTAAAAGGTGGCCCAGTTTTTCCTGTTTGGTTGTAAGATAATTACAGTTGTGCTGGCATGGTTCAATTTCCAAAGGCACTCTTTCGACGATGTTCAGGTCGTATCCTTCAAGTCCCTTAATTTTGCGGGGATTATTAGTAAGCAGGCGGATATTTTTCAGGCCTAAATCAACCAGGATTTGCGCTCCGACCCCGTAGTCGCGTAAATCGGCGGCAAAACCGAGTGCTTCATTAGCTTCAACGGTGTCCTTGCCCTGGTCCTGCAGGTGGTAAGCCCGGATTTTATTCAAGAGGCCTATCCCGCGTCCTTCCTGGCGCATGTAGATCAGTGCCCCACTGCCGGCTTCGGCAATCTGCTTCATCGCTGTATGCAGCTGATTACCGCAGTCGCAGCGCAGCGAACCAAACACATCCCCGGTTAAACATTCGGAGTGGACCCGGACCAGGGTCGGTTGATCGGAATTAATTTCACCGTATACCAGGGCCAGGTGAGTGTTGCTGTCGATATTATTTTCATAGGCAATCAGTTTGAAATCACCGAAAATGGTCGGCATACTTGCCACAGCGCCGCGCCAGACCTGTTTTTCTTTTTTCATCCGGTAGTGAATCAAGTCGGCAATACTGACCAGCTTGAGCTTGTGCTCACGGCAAAATTCTATTAGTTGGGGCAGGCGGGCCATGCTGCCGTCTTCGTTAATAATTTCGCAGATCACCCCGGCCGGTTCCAGCCCGGAAATTACTGCCAGATCAACCGCTGCTTCAGTATGCCCGGCCCGGCGCAATACCCCGCCCTCTTTCGCTTCAAGGGGGAATACGTGGCCCGGCCTGCGCAGGTCTGCCGGGTAAGTGGCCGGATCAATCAGCGCCTTGATCGTTTTCGCCCGCTCATAGGCTGATATACCGGTGCTGCAGGAACCGGAATCGACCGATACGGTAAAGGCAGTGCAGTGGGTATCGGTATTATTGGTCACCATGGGCGGCAGGTTAAGTTCATTAACCCTGTCTGCAGTCAGCGGGGCGCAAACCAGGCCGCGGGCATGACGAATCATGAAATTCACTGCTTCAGGCGTTACCTTTTCAGCAGCCATAACGAGATCGCCTTCATTTTCACGATCTTCATCGTCAACGACTACTACCATTTTCCCCTGGCGGATATCCTCCAGGGCTTCTTCAATTGTGTTAAAAGACATTCGCAGTCACACTCCTTTAATTATCTAGAAGTAGCCATTCTCCATGAGAAAAGCCATCGAAATTTTCTCTTTTTGCCCTGTTTCGTCGTTCAGGCGGGGCTGGAGCATTTTTTCTACATACTTGCCGATTAGATCAACTTCCAGGTTGACCAGCTCTCCTGTTTTCCGGAAACCAAGGGTTGTTTCCCCGGCAGTGTGTGGAATCAGACCGACGGAAAAACCTTTCTGATCGACCTCAATAACCGTTAAACTGACTCCATCGAGAGCAACCGAGCCCTTTGGTACCAGGTAACGCAGCAATTCCGGTGGAACAGCAAAATTAAGCAGGATTGCATTACCTTCGCGGCTTCTCGATTCCAGCCGTACCACTGCATCAATATGTCCGCTGACCAGGTGACCGCCCAAACGACCGCCCAGGGTCATGGCCCGCTCTAGATTGACTTGATCTCCACCTGACAAGGTGCCGAGGGTAGATCGTTTCAAGGTTTCAGGCATGACAAATACTGTAAAGCTGTCGCGGTTAAATGCAGTCACGGTCAGGCAGGGGCCGCTGACAGCGACACTGTCGCCGATTTGCAGGTCACCGGGCACTTTCGTTGCGGCAATCACCAAATCCGCTCCTTCGGCGGTGTTGTTGATCCGTCGAACAGTGCCAATTTCTTCAATTAATCCGGTAAACATTTACTTCACCTTCCCGGCAGTTACTGCTTGCGCGGGTAACCGATTATTAAAAGATCGCGGTCGAACTGTTTAAGCTCCACATTCTCAACAGACCAGGCTTTACTGAGCGCAGCTACACCTGTTCCGCCGAAGGCAGTAGGGCTTTCTCTGCCCCCGATAATCAGGGGCGCAATAAAGATATAAAGTTTGTCAACTAAAGACTGTTCAATCAGACTGTAATTCAGGGTGCCTCCTCCCTCAACGAGGAGATTGACCAGCTTGCGCTCACCCAGAGCTTTAAGCAGAAGGGTCAGGTCTACCCTTCCTTCCCGGGCAGGCAGGGTCAGGATTTCAACACCACGCGCTTTAAGGGAGCGACATTTTTCACTTGAAGCCTGTTCGGTTACGGCGACAATTGTTTTTGCCGATGCACTGCTTTCGATTACCCGGGCATCAAGCGGCAGGCGAGCGCTGCTGTCAACAATTACCCGAACCGGGTCACGTCCTCCCCCGCCTTCGATCCGCGTGGTCAGGCGGGGATTATCTTTCAGCACCGTATCAATACCTACCATGATCGCATCACTGTGATCGCGCAGCCGGTGGACAAACTGACGGGCTTTTTCACCGGTAATCCAATGCGAATCACCGGTAGATGTGGCAATTTTTCCATCCAGGCTCATCGCTACCTTTACACTGACAAAAGAGCGACCCGCTATAATATACCTGATAAACGCTTCGTTGAGCTGGCGGGCTTTATCTTCCAGAACGCCTTCTTTTACCTTGACTCCGGCTTCAACCAGGCGGGCAAAGCCGCGGCCGGATACCAAGGGATTTGGATCCTGCATGGCAGCAACTACCCGGCTGATACCAGCCCGGATTATTGCCTCGGTACATGGACCGGTACGGCCATGGTGGTTACAGGGTTCCAGGTTTACATAGAGCGTGGCGCCGCGCGCCTGTTCACCTGCTTTCTCAAGAGCGATTATTTCAGCGTGAGGTCCGCCCGCAACCTGATGATACCCGCTGCCAACCACCTCTGAACCCTGAACAACCACCGCCCCCACCATCGGGTTGGGGCTGGTGCGTCCCCGGCCCTGGCGGGCCAGATCCAGTGCCATCCACATGTATCGATCATCGGTGTCCAAAAGTTTCACCTCGTTTAAAAATAATAAAAACCCCGGGCACAGAAGCGCATCAGGGTCTTGGGCAGAGAGAATTTTTTTACTCTTGCTCCGTTTCTTCTCCCTTCCAGACTATACTGTCGGCTCCGGATTTACACCGGATCAGCCTTCATCGGCTCGCGGGCTGAGCCCCCTAAAGGGCATCACCGCCGGTTCGGAATTAAGGAGCGTTTGTTTGCTCCTTTCACCAGACCCTGAAGATAACGGTTAAGTGGATTATAGCATATTTTCGGCATATTTCAAACCAGCTTTTACATCTTTCGGAAATCACTGATTAACTGCATCCCGTCGGGCGAGTTGAAAACAGCTGAGCCTGCAACCAGTACAGTTGCCCCGGCTTTAATGATTTGCGGGGCGGTTTCACGGTTTACTCCTCCGTCTACCTCAATTTCCACAGCCAGACCACGCCTGCGCGCTTCAGCGGCGCAATAGCTGATCTTGGGCAGCACCTCGGGAATAAAGGCCTGACCGCCGGCCCCGGGGTTGACGCTCATTACCAGGATTAGATCGATTAGAGGCCAGACATATTCAAGGACCGCCGGCGGGGTGGCAGGATTTAGCGCTACTCCCGCTTTTACACCCTGCTCTTTAATCAGACGTAAGGTCCGGTCCAGGTGAGCGGTAGCTTCCGCCTGCACGGTCAAAAGGTCTACTCCCGCTGCGGCAAAAGCTTTAAGGTGTTGTTCAGGTTCACTGACCATCAGGTGAGCGTCCATAAAAAGTTTAGTATGCGGGCGCAAAGATTTAACCACCACCGGACCGATTGTAATTGACGGAACAAAGTGACCGTCCATCACATCCAGGTGAACCCAGTCTGCACCATTTTCTTCAATGCGTTTTATTTCTTCGCGCAGGATACTGAAGTCGGCAGACAACAGTGAAGGCGCTACTTTTACAGAATTCATCAGTATACCTCCCGGGTGCCGATTTCTTCGGCAAAATAACTGTAATGCCTGTATCGCAGAGGGTTAATTGAACTGCCAACCTCGCTGACCACTGCACAATCCGGTTCGGTCAGATGACGGCAATTGCGGAAAGCGCACTGATCAATATATGGATGAAATTCCGGGAATAAGTCGGCCAGCTGCTCCACCGCCAGATTCCTGAAATCGAGGCGGGTAAAACCGGGGGTGTCGACTACTGTCCCTCCGCCATCCAGTGGCATTAGCTCTGCCTGACGGGTGGTATGCCGTCCCCGTTTTATCTTTTCGCTTACTATTCCGGTCTGCAGGGTCAGGCCCGGTTGAATTGCATTTAAAAGTGATGACTTGCCAGCGCCCGAAGGGCCGGCCAGAACTGTGCATCTGTCTTTAAGGACTGCCTGGAGCCGTGCGAGGCCGGTTTTCTGCCTGGCGCTGGTAAAGATAATCTGGTAGGGCAGGGGTTCAATCTCTTTACGAACTTTTTCAACCGCAGAGGCATCAAGCAAGTCAATTTTATTGAAACAGAGGCAAGCAGCGAGTGATTCTTTTTCAGCGAGAACCAGAAGACGGCTGATCAACTGCCAATCGTAATTTGGGTTTTTCAGGGCCATTACTACCACCAGCTGATCCACATTAGCCACCGGTGGCCGGTAAAGCCGGCTGACGCGAGGCAGGACCTGTTCGATTATCCCTTCCGCCCCGGCAGTGCCATTTGATGCTGATTCACTACGGAAGATCACCCGGTCACCGACAATGATAGTATTGCTGTCGCGTTTTAAAGTGCCCCTGGCTTTACAGAGGTATTCCTCACCTGAACCGGTTCGGACGGCAAAGAATCCTCCGGCGGCTCTGATTACGCTTCCTTCCAGCAGCCCTTACCTCCCTGCCCTGATAACTTATTCTCCGACCAGCAAGTCGATAAACTGGCCAGGGAGTACTTCTTCACCCGCTTCGGGACTCTGCTCGATCACATGGCCTGCCGAACCAACAGAGAAGCGATACCTGACCCTTGGAATCAGTTCATTTTCTTCCAGGTATTCCAGGGCCCCGGCTTCTGAGTAACCGGTCAGGTCTGCCAGTTTGAAAGGTCCGCGACCCTGGCTGACATAAACGACTACCTCATCGCCCGGTGAAATCTGAAATGACTCTCCCGGCACCTGGCGGTAAATCTGTCCTTCAGGAACATCATCGTTATATTCACGCACCGGGGTCAATATCAAATCAAGATCCTGCAGAATCACCCGGGCTTCCATTTCGGTCCGGCCAACCACGTTTGGAGTTACTATGTACTCGGGGCCTTTGCTAACATATAGATCGATCACCCGCTCTTTGCGGACTACCCGTCCTTCCGGAGGCTCTGTTTTAACCACGTTGCCAACCGGAATATCATCATCATAGATATAAAATATTTCATTATTAGGGACCAGATCTGATTCACGCAACAACTGGGCGGCATCGCTCTGGCTTAACCCCCTTACTTCGGGTACGGCAATTTCCGGAACGATCAGGTAACTGCTGATCAGCATTGCCGCACTGCCAATGATCAGAGCCAGCAGCAGTATAGCCAGCAGCGGTTTAAGCCACTTTTTCCTGGTTTGCGGGGCAAATATTCCCGATCGGCTCTTGCTTTCTTTCAGGGCAGGCGGCTTGAGGACAACTTCATCCTCGCTGTCGCCGTAACGATAGCGCGAGCGGGGTGGGGCTACCCGGGGGCCCCCTTTATCTTCTGCATAAAAAAGATCTTCCAGCAGTTCCGCTGCAGTGGTATAGCGTTTTGCCGCATCTTTTTCCACCGCTTTGAGAATGATCGCCTCCAGAGCTTCAGGCAGCTGATCAATCAGGCGCCCCGGGGGAACGATCTGTTCCTGGATATGCTTCATCGCCAGGGCTACCGGACTTTCTCCGGTGAAGGGAACTTTTCCGGTCACCATTTCATAGAGAACTATTCCGAGCGAGTAAAGGTCGGACTGTTTACCGGCCAGTTCACCTCTGGCCTGTTCAGGTGAAATGTACTGAACTGAACCGATAATTGAATCGCCTACGGTAACTGTAACGCCGTCTCCGGCAATGGCTATACCGAAATCGGCTACCTTTACTTTTCCGTCCCGGGAGAACAAAATGTTTTGTGGCTTAATATCACGGTGAATTACGCCGGCCTGATGAGCCTGATCGAGCGCTTCGG
>CAZCHW010000107.1:0-6724 GCA_964498375.1 uncultured Syntrophomonadaceae bacterium
AACAGGTGTACCCGCTTGATACTCATACTTATGCGCTTACCAAAGACAATTCTCTCTGGGCCTGGGGTTATAATTGGTATGGCCAGCTTGGTGACGGCACCAATGACAGCCAGGCCAGACCGGTAAGAGTTAACATAAGCAATGTAAAAGAGCTGTATCCGCAAAAATATCATACTTTTGCCATGAAGCAAGACGGATCATTATGGGCCTGGGGGAGCAACTGGTACGGTCAACTGGGTGATCATTCCCAGTCTAATCGCAGTCGGCCGGTTGAGATTCCAATTTCCGGTGTAGCAGAAATATATCCCATGCCTTACCATACATTTGTCCTGAGAAACGATGGCTCTCTCTGGGCCTGGGGCAGAAATTGGGACGGCAGGCTCGGTAACAGCGCCGGCAGCCAGGCCCGTCCGGCCCCTGTGGAAATTGTCACCTCAATCGAGGAGGCTTATATTCTGGAAAGGCATTCTTTCGCAATAAACAGCGACGGCCAACCGCTGGGCTGGGGTGACAACAGCAAGGCCCAACTAGGCGTTGGTGGAAAAGGCGACCTCGATCATCCCGAAGTTATCGCCCTTGATGGCGTAATAAATATATTCCCACAGGAAAACCATACTTTTGCCTTAAAGGAGGATGGTTCTCTCTGGGCCTGGGGACAAAACAGCAAGGGACAGCTTGGAACCGGCGATTACCAACACCATGAAGAACCGGTCCAGGTTTTACTGGGCGATGATTTGCCAGTTCACAGCATCAACCTGAGTGCCAATCCGGGCAACGGTGGAACCCTGACCGGTACCGGCACATATCGTCACGGGCAGAGTGTTTCTATTAATGCAGAACCCAGTCGTGGCTATACCTTCCTCAACTGGACCGAGGATGGTGAAATAATCAGCAGTGAAACAAACCTCACTTTCCTGGCTGTCAGAGACCGTCAGCTAATTGCTAATTTTAAGACGCCCGAAACATCAGAACCAGTCACTAACCCTGAAGAAGATGTAGATGAAGAAGAACATGAATATACCATTTCACTGCTGGCAGATCCCGGTGAAGGCGGTGAAGTAACCGGCAGCGGCACTTTCAGTGAAGGGCTTGAGATAGTGGTTGCGGCTGAACCCGCTGAGGGTTACCAATTCGCAAACTGGGTTGAAGATGGCGAAAACATCAGCAAAAGCGCCATTCTCAGCTTTACCGTTACCAGAAACAGAACCCTGACCGCCAAATTTGTCGAGGTTGAGACAGAAGAACCACAAAAAGAACAATTTGATGTTACCCTCAGTGCCGATCCTGAAGAAGGGGGCACAGTGGAAGGAGCTGGCCAGTTTGATGCTAAAACCAGGGTAACAGTCACGGCTGAACCAGCTGAAGGATACCTTTTTGAGAACTGGACGGAAGTTATTACCGAGGTTGAAATCATCGATGATCAGGAGATTTTTAGGGAAAAAGAGATTTCTGCAAGCGCTAACCGGCAGTATACCTTCACCCTGGAGCGCAGCCGAAACCTGATAGCTAACTTCAGCCCGGAGCAGGTTGAAGAGCCTCTAGAAATTATTGAAGCTCTGGCAGTAAACGGTTCAATAGAAATAGTCTTTAACCGTGACCTGCCGGATCACCCCGCCCGGGAGTTATTCAATATCTGGTACTACATGACCGAACTGACGGAAGAACACCCTGATGATTCCAATCCAGATGAGCTATGGAAAGAATTAGAGGTCACCGCTTCTGACTGGTCAGCAGAATCTGCCGGTCAGGTACTATTATCCTTCGAACCTTTCCAACCGGCTGAAAATGAACGTTCGTATACATTAAAAGTTGCTTACAACGATGCCGAAGCTATCGAAGCCGAGCCGTTTTCAATTGAGCCGCTACCGCTGTACCTGGTTGAACTGCTAGGCAATCCACCCGCTGGAGGTTCTGTCAGTGGCGGTGGTGAATATCTGGAAGGCACAACTATAACCATTGAAGCCGAGGCAGACCCTGCTTTTCACTTTACCGGCTGGTATGAAAATGAAGAATTGATCAGCGAATCTCCTGCATTCAGTTTTAAGGTAGAGGGAAACCGCCGGCTGAGCGCACATTTTGAGCAGCTTCCAGCTGAAATAGAAGAACTTACTGCTGTCAATGGCGAACTGGTTATCATCCTTGATCGCTCTCCCGTTGAGCAGCCTGAATTAGAAGATTTTTCCCTGCATTATCTTGCAGAAATAACCGATCCGAAGAACAACGGACCGGCAGATCCGGATGTTAAAAGCTGGCTGCCTCTGCCGGCAACAGATTTTCAGTGGCAGGATGAAACATTAACCGCTCTTATTACATTTACCCCCTTTGAACCGGCCGAAGAAGCTCTGTCTTACATTCTCAGGGCCGCTTATCTGGATAAGGTGGGAAAAACTGCAAACTCCTTTACCGTTGAAGCCCTGCCTCTTCATACAATTGTTTTAACAGCAGATCCTGAAGAAGGCGGAACCGTAGAAGGAGCTGGCATGTACCAAGAGGGTAGCGAAGTAACAATTGTTGCTTCCGCTGCACAGGGATATCAATTTAACGGATGGTTTAAAGAGGACGAACTGTTCTCTGAAGAGGTGGAAACAAAGTTCAGGGCAGCAGATAATCTTACCCTGGACGCTCATTTTGACCTGATTGAAGAAGAAGAAGAGGATGATGATGATAACACTGAACCCGAAGAAGAACCCGGTGACCCTGCAATTTACTATATAGAATTGAGCCGCGAACCGGAAGAGTGGGGAACAGTACAGGGTAGCGGCGTCTATGAGAAAGATGATCAGGCCCTGGTTACAGCCAACCCTTCCCCTGGTTATGAACTTTTTGCCTGGCTTGAAGAGGGTGAACCGGTTAGCTTTGATGAAGAGTACCAGTTCCAGGTTTACCGCGATCGCGAACTGACCGCTCAATTTGTAACAGAAACAACTACCGATCCTGAAGATTTATTTGATGTCACCATAGAAATCCAACCCGGATCCGCTGGAACTACCAGGGGTGAAGGTATATACCAGGGCGGTGAAACAGCGTTCATCAGCGCCGAGGAGGCAGATGGATACCGGTTTGTTGGCTGGATGATAAATGAACAGCTAGTTGGTGAAGAGGCAGAACACAGCTTTATTGTTGAAGAAGACCTGATTTTGGTTGCTCTCTTTGAACAGGCCGGCGAATCAAACGGTCCCGGGGAAAACGAAGAAGATGAAAACTCCGATCAACCTATAGACGGTGAAGGGGAAAATGAAGATACAGAAGAAGAAGAAGAAGAAGAAATAACATACCAGATCAGCCTGACGGGTGAACCTGAAGAAGGTGGAGAACTTTCCGGAGACGGACTCTACAGGGAAGGGGCATTAGCCGGGCTAAACGCCCTTTCTGCAACCGGGTATGAGTTTTTAGGCTGGTTTGAAGATGATCAGCTAATCAGTATTGCTAAAACATATGCCTTTAAAGTGGAAAATGATCGCACTTTAACAGCAAAATTTCAACTTCTGGAAAACCGTCAGAATGAAGTACCGGAAACATACCTGATCAGTCTAGCACCTGAACCGGTCGAAGGGGGCCGTGTATTCGGGGGAGGCGAATATACCGAAGGTGACAGCGTCACCATAAATGCCCTGGCTAATCTCGATTTTCTATTTATCAATTGGACTGAAAACGGTGAAGAGGTTAGCAGAGATATTATTTATACCTTTACTGTTGAAAGAGATCAGAAACTGACAGCAAACTTTACCCCTCTGACAATCGGGCAGTTATCATTGGAGCCATACAACCCGCATCACTCGTTCGCCAACTTTTTGAACACCTATTTTGCAGATTTCTTGCAACCTGTCCTGATACCACAATATTCAGATCCATTACCCCTGCTGACCGGCTGGACCAGCTCTGGCATCCCCCCGGTCGGTGATGGCGACAATCGCTGAATCAATACTTTATTAATTATAATCAGCGGGCCAACTCAAGCAGGTAATCGAAGGGCAACTCAATAGTATCCCCCACTTGCAGATTCAGGTCTTTTACCGTTCCGCCGCGCAACTCTATCGCATACTGAGCCGGGCTGTTACTGCTGTAGCGAAGTAACTCTTCATCGGAAAGGCCGGGTTCCGGAGGCTGCATTTCGTGTGTCGCAGTTATTTCACCCTCTGTTGATAAGAAAATCAGGTCAATCGGAACCAGGCAATCTTTCATCCAGAAAGTCAGCTCAGCAGGAAAAGGTTCAACCGGAGGCATGACAAAAAGCATTCCGCCTGAAGGATCAATCTCTTCCCGGCCCATTAAACCAGCTGCCCTCTGCTTGTCGTCAAGGGCAAGCTCCAGTTCAAATAACTGACCGCCAATCTGCAGCTCCAGACTCTCCGGCACCTGCTCTGCAGAAGTTGTATCTTCAGGCGGCTGGAAAGGCAAATCACCTTGATCAGTGGTTTCACATGCCCAAAGGAACATTACCGAAAATAGCAGAATCAAAAAGAATATTACAGAAGGTTTTTTATTTCGGCTACTCATCAATCAATCCTCTTTCGCTTTAAGTAAAAAATGGTCTCATTAATTTTACCCGAAACTAAGCTTATTCTTTCAGCCCGCTCACCTGGTAAATATCGGTCTGGGCCCATTTCAATGATCTTTTTACCGCTTCATCCCAACCGGAACATAGAATTTTTCTGGTATTACTATCCATTTGGGGCCTGAAAAATGCACTCTCCTGCCAGCGTTCCGCCAGTTCTTCTGTTCCGTGCCAGAACCCGCAGGCCAGTCCGGCAAGGTAGGCAGCGCCCAGGGCAGTTGTATCAAAGGTTGCCGCCCTTCTCACCACAGTTCCGGTTACATCGGCCTGAAACTGGAGCAGCGTATCCATAACACTTGCTCCTCCATCAACCCGCAGTTCCTGGATTGGCAGATCTGCTTCCCTGTACATAAGATCAAGAACATCCCTGGTCTGATATGCCATCGCTTCAATAACCGCTCTGGCCAGGTGCGCGGCAGTTGTTCCTCCTGTCAGGCCAATTAGCAACCCCCTGGCATAAGGATCCCAGTGAGGTGCACCTAAACCGGCAAAAGCAGGAACAAGGTAAACCCCACCATTACCGCTTACTTTAGCGGCCAGCCCCTCTAATTCGGAAGATTCGCTGATCAAGCCAAGCCCGTCACGCAACCACTGAACTGCTGCTCCTGTAATAAAAATACTACCTTCAAGAGCATAGGTAACCTGATCGTCTAGACCCCAGGCAATTGTCGTTAATAACCCGTGCTCAGAACTAACCGGTTTATCACCGGTGTTCAGCAGTAAAAATGAGCCCGTTCCATATGTATTCTTAGTCATGCCCGATTCATAACAAGCCTGTCCAAAAAGGGCCGACTGTTGATCCCCGGCTATTCCACCCACCGGCACCGAGCGGCCACCAAACAGCGACGGTTCAGTTTCCCCAAAAATTGTGCTGCTCGGCTTAACTTCCGGAAGAACTGCAGCCGGCACACCAAAGAGCTTCAGTAGTTCTTCATCCCACTGCAGGCTGTGTATGTTATAAAGCAAGGTTCGGGAAGCATTTGAATAATCGGTGGCAAAAACCCTGCCGCCCGTTAAACGATAGAGAAGATAACTATCAATTGTTCCGCAGGCCAGTCTTTCTTCCCTGGCTGCCTCAGCCAGTGCGGGGACGTTTTCCAGCGCCCATTTCAACTTGGTCCCTGAAAAGTATGGATCGAGTAACAGGCCGGTCTTCCGGCGAATCGTCTTCTCGTACCCCTGTTCCCGTAAACGATCACATATCTCAGCCGTACGGCGGCACTGCCAGACGATGGCCCGGTATAATGGTTTCCCGCTATAACGATCCCAAAATACAAGAGTTTCCCTCTGGTTGGTGATCCCGATTGCCTCCAGGTTGTCAGCCGTGATCTCTGCTTCCTGCAGCGCTTTATCGATACAGAGAATCACGTTACTCCAGATTTCATCGGCATCATGCTCTACCCAGCCTGGCTGGGGATAAAATTGGCGGTGTTCCAGGTTAACCCTTGCGAGAGCCTGGCTCTCCTTGGTCCAGATTATTACCGTTGTTCCTGTCGTTCCCTGATCGATTGATAAAATATAATTACTAATCTTGAGGCACCTCCCCGACTACAGGTTGAATATAACAACTCCATCTGCTTCAGAACTTTTTACTTCGCCCGTCGCTTCCAATAACCGGATGTGAGCAAGGGCTTCCCCGGTGGCAAACCATTTCTGCATCAGCGGGAAGTCGTCCCAGCCGTCGGCAACCAGGTCCCAGGTCATCCGGGAAGCCATGTCATAAGCACTGCATGAACCGCTATTTTTAAGAATTTCGATCACCTCATCCAAACGTTCACGGTGATGCACAAGAATCTCCTCAATCCTGGCCCGGCAGTCGTGCACCAGGTTTCGGTGCCCCGGTAAAACCAGATCTACATCCATCTCATAAATTTTCTCAAGGCTATTGAAGTAATCAGCCAGGGGATTGTCTCCATCAAACAGGGTGGTTATATTCGGGGTAATATCCCCTAAAATATGATCTCCGGAAAAAAGCAGTTTTCGCTCCGGTTCATACAAGCAGGTATGGCCGCGGGTATGGCCCGGGGTGATCAGGCACTTCAACCTGAAATCACCATACTCGAGGAGATCTCCATCATCAAGCAGGGTATATTTGAATTCCGGATCAGGTACATAGCGCTGCGCTGGATGTGAATCGATTGCCAGATCAACCAGTTCAGCAGGGAAGCC
>CAZCHW010000108.1:0-6708 GCA_964498375.1 uncultured Syntrophomonadaceae bacterium
CTCGGCTCCCCCGACATAGAGGTCGACGGGCATCCAATATGCTTCCTTTTCAGCCGATACGAACTGCTTTGTGTTGTTTGGATCGAGATAGCGCAGGTAGTACCAGCAGGAACCCGCCCACTGGGGCATGGTGTTTGTTTCACGTTTTGCCTTTCCACCGCAAACAGGGCAGGAGCAATTGACCCACTCATCAATCTTTGCAAGCGGGCTCTCTCCGGTTCCGCTGGGCTCATAGCTGCTTACTTCGGGCAGCAGCAGGGGGAGCTGGTCCTCAGGGACGGCAACCGTACCGCAGGTGGGGCAATGTACCAAGGGAATGGGTTCCCCCCAATAGCGTTGACGGCTGAAAATCCAGTCGCGAAGCTTGTAGTTGACCGCCTTCGAACCAAGCTTGTGTTTTTCAAGCCATGCAAGCATTGCACTGATGGCATCTTCCTTGTTCAGGCCGTCGAGGAAGTCGCTGTTCACATGCACGCCATCCTCGGTCCAAGCCTGGTTCTGGACATCGACCTCACTCTTGAGGACTTCGATGATCGGAAGCTCGAACTTCTTTGCAAACTCCCAGTCGCGGGTATCGTGGGCGGGAACGGCCATGATGGCGCCGGTTCCGTAACTGATCAATACATAATCGGCGATCCAAATGGGGATGCGCTTGTTGTTTACCGGGTTAATTGCATAACTGCCGCTGAAGACGCCGGTCTTGTCTTTGGCAAGGTCGGTTCTTTCGAGATCGCTCTTGCGGGCGCTTGCCTCAAGGTAGGCCTCAACCGCCTCTTTCTGCCCGGCCTTGGTCAGTTGTGCAACCAGCGGGTGTTCAGGGGCGACGACCATGTAGGTCGCTCCAAAAAGCGTATCGGCACGGGTGGTATAGACTTCCAGGTGCTCATTCGATCCATCTATCTTGAAGAGGACCGAGGCCCCCTCACTGCGACCGATCCAGTTATGCTGCATAATTTTGACCCGTTCCGGCCAATCTTTAAGTTTTTCCAAATCATTGAGCAGACGATCGGCATACGCAGTAATTTTTAAAAACCACTGCTCCAGGTCACGGGTTTCTACTTCAGAGGAACAGCGCCAGCATAGGCCTTTCTCGACTTGTTCATTGGCCAAAACAGTCTGGCACGTGTCACACCAGTTTACACTGGCTTTTTTCTTATAGGCAAGTCCACGTTTATACATTAACAGGAACAACCACTGTGACCAACGGTAATAGTCAGGAGCCGAGGTATTCACTTCCCTGCTCCAGTCATAACTAACACCGAGCCTGTTCTGCTGCTTTTTCATATGTTCGATATTTTTTTCAGTCCAAATAGCCGGGCTGACATTGTTATCAATTGCCGCATTTTCCGCCGGTAATCCAAATGCATCCCACCCCATGGGATGGATAACATTATAACCACGCATCCGCAGAAAGCGGGCTAAAACATCACCGATCGAATAAACCCGCATATGTCCCATGTGAAGCTTGCCTGAAGGATAAGGAAACATTTCCAGGACGTAGTACTTGGTTTTTTCAGGATCCATTTTCGCTCGAAAGGCTTCCTGGTCTGCCCATATTTTCTGCCATTTAATTTCAATCTCTGCCGGATTATAAATTGTCACCTAAATTACCTCCGTCTTCAATTACTTCGGCAAATAAAAAATCCGCCCGGTCAAGGGACGGATTTATACCCGCGGTACCACCCTTCTTGGTCTAACAAAATATGGTGGAGCTGGCGGGAGTTGAACCCGCGGCCTCTTCCATGCCAAGGAAGCGCGCTCCCACTGCGCCACAGCCCCATGCTTTGCTGCCCGCTCTCTACCGTTAACGCCGGTTTACGGCAACGGCTTTTCAATTCACCGCTGCATCTCCGGGACGAGTTCGGTAATGCAACCTGCCGGTTTTCAGCATCACCCGGCTCTCTGCAAAGGCTTTGTTACCTACTGCTTCCCTTCATCAATTCTATATGGCACCTCGAGTACACATAACATTATATGCACGTCCAGAGCCCTTGTCAATAGCGTGATAATTTTTTCAGGAGGATAGGTCCACCCGGTAAGATTCACCGGATTGCATATCAATTATTAAAAGTTTGTCAGACTCTAAAACTCCCGGTAATCCGGCAAGCAGTTTAACTGCTTCTGAGGCTTGCCAGGCCGCCAGCATGGCCGGCGTTGCCGCTGGATTACCCAGTTTCACCTCGATACCTTTTTGAGCCCCGCTTTTGTCGATATCGCCATAAATTGCCTGCAATAGGGGCTGTTCCGGCCTAATTACAGCAATCTGTCCCAAAAACCCGGCAATTGCCCCATGGATCATAGGTATTTTCTCCCGACAGCAGCTTTTCTCCAGATCAAACCTGGAGGGTAAATTGTCGAGACAGTCAATAACCAGGTTGCAATCCTGAATAATACCGGGCAGTGATTCCAGGGTAGCCCTTTGGTGATAAGCAACTACGGTAGTCGCTTTATTTATTTCAGCAATTCGCGCGGCAGCAATTTCTACCTTCGGTTGACCCAGGTTTGTTTCAAGGCTTAGTAACTGCCGGTTGAGGTTGCTGTCGCAGAAGGTATCGTCATCTACAACAACCAGCCTGCCGATTCCCATGCGGGCTAGCAACTCAAGGACAAAACCGCCCAGGCCACCGGCCCCGACAACACAGACAGTTGACTGTAATAACCGGATTTGGCCTTTAATCCCCAGTGTCCCGATACTTCGCTGGTAGCGATCAGGAATGGCTCCATCTTCCAGGGCTGCCAGCTCTATCTCCCGGGTTTGCAGTCCAAGGAGTTCAGCCAAAACTGCTGAATCCTCAACAGTCAGGAAACGGTAAGTTTCACCAGCCGGATTACACTTTTCCCCGACCTTACAGCGGACAGCTTCTTTTAGGACTTCCCTGCTAGTCATTGAAATCTCCCTTTAGTTCATCTCCATCAAGCATAATTCTTGGGGCCTCATCCCAAAGCCTTTCCAGGTCGTAAAAAGTTCTGGCTTCAGGCTGAAAAACATGAACCACCAGGATACCGTAATCAAGAACTACCCACCAGGCTTCATTATAACCTTCAATGCGCAAAGTCTGGTAACCTTTCTGCTTCATCGTTTCCAGAAGATGATCACATATTGTCTTGACCTGGATCGTTGTATTCCCGGTTACCAGTAAAAAATAATCAGCTACAATAGAAACCTGTCCCACTTCAAGCAAATAGAGATCCTTACCCATTTTGTCCGATGCCAACTCAGCGGCATAGAGGGCCAGCTCCCTTGAGTCACCGGCCGTAATCTTTGCCAAATATCAACACCTCCAATTTGTTTTAACACATTTCATTTTCAATCAGTAAACTGTTTCGAAACTCAACCGAGCGTGGATGCAGCAGCAGTCCCCGCTGAAGAACTGATTTAATTGATTGTTCAACCGCCACCAGCAGGGCTTGATCGAGCTGCCTGAAAGCCAGTTCCCTTAGTTCATCCAACCCGGTATGGGTACGACCCGGTTCGATATAATCAGCCAGATAAATAATTTTCTCCAGCAGGGTCATCCCCGGACGGCCGGTTGTATGAAAAACTACTGCATTTAATATTTCCGGATCGGATATACCCAGTTCTTTTTCAACCAACACAGCACCGACTTCAGCATGCAATAGTTTGACTGTTCTACAGGTTAAATCATCAAGTGAATGCTGATAATGAACTGCTGCCTGCAACAGTTCATCTTTGCTGTATTGTTTGCCAAAGTCATGAATTAATCCGGACAGGTAAGCAGCATCAGGATCAGCTCCGTAGCGTTCAGCCAGTGCCCTGGCTGCCTGAGCAACACCGATGGAATGTCGGAATAAATTAGGATTAAGTCGTTCCCGGACAATTACCCGGATCTGCTCAACATTCATTAGATGTCCCCAAATAATGCCACCGTAAATATGCAAGGGGCATGAGATTAAATATAATTCAAATCACAGCTTGTAACTATTGTTCGCGGGGCTTAGCTTCGTTAACGACAAGTTTACGCCCTTCAAGTTCCGCACCGTTAGTTTTTTCCAGCATATCGTCCATGCAATCGTCATTTACTTCAACGAAACCATACCCGCGGGAACGCCCGGTTGCCCGTTCGGTAATAATTCTGCACTCGAGGATCTCTCCATACTGGGCAAAAAATTGTTCTAAATCCGCCTCTTTTGTACTCCAGGGAATATTCCCTACATATAAAGTTTTTGCCATTAACAAAACACCTCCGCTTTTTATAATAACCCGACAGTCAGGTTTATTAGCTCAGCTGTTCATTTAGTGCTGCAATATAAACCATGTTTTTTTATATATTGCTCAACTGGTTCAGGAGTTAAATACTTAATAGTCTTACCTAGGGTAACTCTTTCACGTATATATGTAGATGAAACAGCCAGAGCCGGTATTTCAAGCAAATGTACTTTCTGTTGCATTGCCGGGCAGGTCCGATCAAGG
The DNA here is from genome assembly GCA_964498375.1 of uncultured Syntrophomonadaceae bacterium. Taxonomy (GTDB): domain Bacteria; phylum Bacillota; class Dethiobacteria; order DTU022; family DTU022; genus JAABTH01. The sequence continues at coordinate 4,433 of CAZCHW010000108.1, forward strand.
GTTTCATGGAAGCGATCGAGAGAATAACCTGGCCTTGAAACAGCTATAAAAGTACACATATTCAGCAATTGTTCATAATCTTTCCAGGTAAATATCTCCAGTATAGCATCGGCCCCGGTTATAAAAAATATTTCCGGCTCAGGATTTTTCCAGGCTCCAAAATACCTGACTGTATCAATGGTAAAAGTAGGTTCAATTTGATCGATTTCAATCCGGGAAACAAAAAACGATGGGTTGGACATCACTGCCAGGGTTGTCATCAGGTAGCGGTGTTCCGGAGGTGAGATCAGACCACTGTCTTTATGCGGTGGTTTTCCTGTCGGGACAAAGATAACATAGTCCAAATCAAACTGCTGCCGGGCTTCCTCAGCAGTTACCAGGTGACCCACATGGATCGGGTCAAAAGTCCCGCCCATTAAACCAATTTTTAAATTGCCTGACCTGTTGCGTGCCGCTTCAAAAAACAAAATTCGCTTCCCCTTTTAGTTAGTCATAAAAGATGAATTCTTCATCGCCAATTCTTACTGTGTCGCCTTCTTTGATTCCCTGTTTGCGTAATTCGCGGTCAAGTCCGCTGCGTTTGGTGTATTTTTGAAAACGCAGCAGCGCATCTTCATTGTCAAAATCAGTTCTCGCAGCTGCCCTTTCGACTGCAGTTCCGCTAACCAGAAAAATATCATCGATTTTCTCCACTGCCAGCGGCTTTTCTTCCAATTCCGGAGCTCTGATTAATTCTTCATCATCAACTAAGGTTTTTCCTTCTGCAAGTTTATTCACCTGCAACAATAAATAACGCAGCATTTCTTTAACTCCCTGCCCGGTTACTGCTGACACAGCAAACAGGGAAATTTCATCATCAGCTTTTTCTCGAACCGCATCTTCCAATCGGTTATATTGTTCAACGCTTTCCTGAAGGTCAATTTTGTTCCCAACAACGACTTTAGGGTAACCAACCAGATCGGGATTGTACGCCCGCAATTCTTCGAGAAGTTGCCTGTAAGCAAGATCCGGTGCAGGGTGGGCTGCGGGAGATAAATCTATAAGAAAAACCAGTAGTAGATTTCGCTCCACATGACGCAGAAACCGGTGACCCAGACCAGCCCCTTCACTGGCACCCTCAATTAACCCAGGTAAATCGGCAACAACAAAACTGCCTCCTTCGCCCACGCTGACAACGCCTAAATTGGGGGTCAGTGTTGTAAAAGGGTATGCAGCCACCTTCGGTTTGGCCTCGCTTATCCTGCTCAGCAGTGTAGATTTACCGGCATTGGGGAAACCAACCAGGCCAACCTGAGCAATTAGTTTAAGCTCCAGTTTAAGCATCCGCTCTGTTCCCGGCAAACCTTTTTCTGCAATGCGAGGCACACGCCGTCGCGAACTGGCAAAACGGGCGTTCCCTTTGCCGCCACGCCCGCCAGGTGCGACAAGTGCGCGTTGGCCAGCCGCAGTTAAATCAGCGATAATCCTGTCATTGTGATCGCGAATTACTGTGCCGAGGGGTACTGGAACCAGCAGGTCTTCTCCGGTAGCACCGTGCCGGTTTTTAGTGCGCCCGGAAGAACCATCCGGGGCCTTAAATATATGCTTGTAACGCAGATCTAAAAAACTATGTTTGCCTGGATCAGCCCACAGGTAAACAGAGCCGCCGTCACCACCGTCTCCACCGTCGGGGCCGCCTTTAGCAACATACTTTTCCCGACGGAATGATACCATTCCATCTCCTCCGCGGCCGCCACGGACAGTCAGTTCCATTTCGTCTACGAACATTTACCTGTGATCACCTGCAGCGCTAGTTTACTTGATCAGATAAAGAAAGGCCCGGGTAGCAACCCGGACCACCGACTATTGCACTAGTTTACCGCCGTACTTTCGTCGGGATAAACACTGACCTGCTTTCTGGCACGGCCGTTGTATTCATAAGCAACCCGGCCTTCGACGGTAGCATAAAGAGTGTCGTCACTGCCTTTGCCAACATTCAGGCCGGGATGAAAACGAGTACCCCTCTGCCTGACTATAATGCTGCCTGCCTTAACAAGCTGTCCACCATAACGCTTGATTCCGAGCCGTTTGGCGTTACTGTCGCGTCCGTTACGGGAACTGCCTACTCCTTTTTTATGAGCCATTTATGACACCTCTCTTTCCGATGGTCATATCAGAATAAATTCTTAACTGTTGATTGATTAAAGGCTGATCGAACTGATTAATACATCAGTGTAAGGCTGCCGGTGACCCTGCTTACGGCGATAATTTTTCTTCGGTTTGTACTTGAAAACAAT
>CAZCHW010000109.1:0-6674 GCA_964498375.1 uncultured Syntrophomonadaceae bacterium
TCTCGACATCTTCCCAAAATTCCGCACAGGGGTTGAGAATGTAGAGTTTAAGGCGACCGGTCTGTCCAAGGCGGGCAAAAAGCAGTTGAAAAAGGCGGGCTACATAAGATACCCCGAAAATGTGGATAACTGGCAGCCCCCTGGAAGCAAAATGTTCAAAAAGCCGGTCTTCCAAAAGCAACTCATCCAGGGTGGCCCAGCGGCCTCCCTCTGTCGGAGGTTTGCCGGCAAGAATTCCATCTGGCCCAAATACGGCTTGCCAGAGTGATTTTTGCCATGCTGCAGTATATTTATAGTTGGGATCACTATCAACCCGATTGATCAGTTCTTCAGCCTGAGCACCGTAGTGATGGTCACCCCGCCAGGCAGCGATTAGCTCCGGGCGAGAATAAGTGTATTCCTGGAACAGGTACGCCAGTCGTGACGCCAGCTGGACTCTTTTTAATTCAGCACCCTGGGAGAACATCAGGCTAATATTGTCATCTTTTGCCGTTAGGATAGAACTGCCACTTAATTCAGCAGTTCCGTAAAGGTAACGGCGTACCGGTTCCAGTGCAGGTCCGGAAAGCAATTGTTCATCTGTCAGGGCGGCCAGGATAGCCCCTTCGATTATGTCAAGATCTGTTAAACTATACAGTCCGGGGCAGTTTTGTCTGACCAGGTTACCGATAAAGCTTTCCAGCCTTCGGAAATGCATGTTTGCAGAGATGCCCAGCTTTTCTGCCAAACCGAAACGAACCCATGTATCCATATTGCGGTTTGGTGTTATAATTTCCACAGCTTTGAGCGGTTCGCTGCTGTTATCCTTTTTTAGGTTACAGGCGAGTTTTTCCAGCAGGTTTTCTGTTCGATTGGCATAGATTAATTCAATCATGGTAAATTCACCCGGTTTGTTCAAATTCGATTATTTCCTTCTCTTATATAATTTTACCCGGGACTTCTAACTCCTGCTGAACAGAGAAGGTATAAATTAATACCACTTAGAAGGAATTGGAATAAGTTGCGAGAAATTATCAGTTATGATGTTAAAAAAGGTTATGGCCACATTTCAAGAGCAGGAGTTGGAAAACAAGTATCACGATTACGAATCCAGCTACCTTTTAAGATATGTCAGGCCTGCAATTCTGTTTTTTGGGGTTCTTTTCTTTCTTTTTATTGTTCCTGACTATTATCTTAATCCAAACACAGATACCTTTCGTTTTATTTTGATAACCAGGCTGCTATTTTTACTGCTTGTAATCATTTTTTACCTTCTTCTGGGCCGGGAGCAAAGTCACCCCAACCTGTTAAACTGGATTTCCGCCTATGCGCTGCTGGTTTCATGTTTTTATCTTCTGATATACTACGCATACGATTATACAGCTGCCGCGCCAACCTTTTTTGTCCAGGCTATGGCGGTAATTGTTTTGGTGATTATTTTTTTTAATGTACTTCGTTACTGGTTTCATGCGTTGTTAATATCTCTCTTCCTGGCAAGTGGATTCATTGCCGTATCTTTATACCGCCCCGGCGACATCCCTCATTCGGGACTATATGCAGCAATTGTTTATCTTTTGATTATTATTGGTTTAAGCTCGGTATCAGCCTACAGGTTGCAGGTGTACAAACGTAAACAGTTTATTGACAAATGTGATTTGGAATATCTGTCAGAACGTGATTTTCTTACTGGTATTTATAACCGCAGCAAGTTTGATCAAGAATTAAAATACTGGGTTGATCTGTCTAAACGTTATAATCACAACCTGGCTTTGATAATGTTTGATCTGGATGACCTGAAAATAATCAATGATCACCATGGCCACCTGATTGGCGATTCTGTTATTAAAGAATTAGCCGGTCTGGTCGAGGAAAAATTAAGAGGGTCTGATATTTTTGCCCGCTGGGGCGGTGATGAATTTAATATTCTACTGCCAAGCCTAGGATTGGAACAGGCGATTGAACTGGCCGACCGCCTTCGAAACATGATTACTTCGCACAGCTTTAGTCTTGTAGGTAAGGTGAGCTGCAGCTTTGGGGTTGCCGAATTAGTTATTGAAGATGACAGCAATAGCTTACTCAGCAGGGCTGACGAAAGGCTCTACAGGGCAAAAAGAGAAGGTAAAAACATGGTAATCGGTTCTTAAAAAGGGGCGACAGAAGGAATACCTGCCGCCCGTTCTTGAATTCTTAAAAAATCAGGCTTTTTCTTCCTCTACATAACGCTTGATTTTCCGGGTAGTGGTTTTAGCAAACTCCTCGTCGCGCAAAATTACTTTTTTAATCGCTTTATACGAAACCAACTGCCGGTTAACGTCTTTAACTTCTTTCTGGATCAGTTCATAGATTTGGTCCCGGGTTAAATCCTCGCCGGGGTAATCTTCTTTCAGTATTTCCTGGTCGGCTACAATCTGGGCGGCAACGGTAGTATCATCACCACTGTCGTTATACAGACCATAAACCATCGCTTCCATGATATATGGGCTTCTGCCGAGTAAAATTTCAATTTCCTCGGGGTAAATGTTTTTACCGTTCTTAGTAATGATTACATTTTTTTTGCGACCGGTTATATAAACAAAACCATCCTGGTCAATCCGTCCCAGGTCGCCGGTGTGGAACCAGCCATCCTGAAGCGCTTCAGCGGTAGCTTCTTCATTTTCATAGTAGCCATGCATGACGCTAGGCCCTTTTACGATAATTTCCCCGATTCCTTCTTCGTTGGGATCAGCGATTTTTACTTCCAGGTTAGGCAGAGGAATTCCTGCGGCAGCATGCTTGTAGGGGAAATCACGGTTAAGGGCAACAATTGGGGAACATTCAGTTAAGCCGTAACCCTGGCGAACCGGGATGCCCAGCTGTTCAAAACCGGCAGCTACTGCAGGATCAATGGCGGCAGCACCATTGATAAAAAGTCGGATGTTGCCACCAAAATTTTCGTGAACCTTTTTAAATAATTTCCTGGAGAGATCAATTTTCAGCTTTTTCAGGAATTCGCTGATTAAAATGGCTGTTTTTAATTTCTTTAAAAGCTTGGGATCACGGCTCACCTGTTTCCAGATGATCCGGTGGATTGACTCGAAGATCAGGGGAACCCCAAGCATTATTGTAGCTTTAGCCTCTTTCAGGTTTTTCGGGATATGCCGCAGCCCTTCACAATAGGCGACTGCAGCACCCCTGTAAATCGGGCAGAGGAAGCCGCAGGTGCATTCATAGGTGTGGTGGATTGGCAATACCGAGAGGAAGATGTCATCTGACCCAATGTAAAGCATCGATGACATGGCTGCAAGATTTGAACAGATATTGCTGTGTGAGAGCATAACCGCTTTAGATACCGCGGTAGTTCCTGAGGTGAAAAGCAGAATTCGGATTGCTTCATTATCGATAACACTGTCTAGGTAACGGCGATCGCCCGCCGCGATCAGCTCTTTTCCCTGACTAAGCAGTTTGCTGAAAGATATCTGTGAAAGATCATTTTCATGCAGATCCATTTGCACGAAATGTTCTACACCTTTAATGCGTGGGGTAATGTTATTGATCTGATCGGCATTATTATTGCCAAATACCAGGGCGGATGATTCTGAACGGTTGAGCAGGCTTTCCACTTCCTGTTCGGGTAATTCTTTGTCCAGGGGGACTATTGTGCCTACTCCGTTAACAACGGCAAGGTAGGTAACGGCCCATTCATAACGGTTTTCTGAGAGCACCGCAATCCGTTTACCGCTGAGGCCCAAATCGATCAGGGCAGTGCCCAGAGCGTCAACATCATCTTTAAACTGCCGGTATGTAACCGGCTGGTAAGGGCCGCCTTCTTCCACTTTGCGCAGGAAAGCAGTATTTTCTCCATATTGCTCAACACTACCTTCAAGCATTTCTTTTAAGTTTTCAATCGGTCTTACTGCGTACAGGTTTGAATAGTTCATCAATTACACCTCGTATAATATTGTATTAATACCGATTTGCATTATATAACATTTCAACTGCTGCAAACAAGGCCGGGCCCTGAGGACACGAAGATTAACGGGGTTGGTTTAACCTCGCCAGTTATCAGATGTTTGTCGGGCTGTTTAATCTGGAACCAATGTTAATGACTTCTTCCAGGAAGGTAGCAGGCTTTTTACCGGAAGGGCTATATTCGAATAAGCCGAAACCAACCAGGTTGTAAGATTTGACCAGTATAGCTAGCGCTTCTTTCAATGTTTTGGTTGAAAGTCCGTTTGGTTCAGGGACGGGGCTGTTGGGAAACTCCTCAGGGTCAATGACATCAAGATCAAGATGGATATACAGGTTCTTGAACCTGGATCCTGCCAATATCTCAGCCGGTCTTGCCGGATTATTTGCCATTGCACTGACTGTAATCACCTTGAGATCTTCTTTTTCTATATACTCTTGTTCAGCCGGATCAAGTTCACGCAAACCGCACAGCGCCAGCTGCTGCCGGTTCAAATTTTTGTAACACAGGTTTAGGATCGAGGAGTTGTTGTCACCAAGCAAAGTTCTTACCGGCATACCGTAAAAGAATTTACTCGGTGAAGTTTGGGGACTGTTTAAATCGCCGTGAGCGTCGAACCAGACAACAGCCAGATCTCCCCGGCAAAGCTTGTTCAGATAGGATAGGGGCAGTATGCCGGCATCGCAACCACCGCCCAGGGTAAAAATTGATCCTGGAGCAGTATGATCGATGATGCTCCTTGCTTCCTTCATCTGGTGGATGATGTTACTGTAACCATAAATATTATCTTCGGTGGCGGTTATCGGGTTAGTGCTGACGGCAACTTCGGTAAAGTTCAATTTGTCTTTAAAAAACTGTTTCAGCTCCAATGCGCCGTGATAAACAGATAAATCAGGTCCGCTGCCCTGCCACTGCGGGAAAAACAGGTTGAGCTGTTTTGCCATATTTTTCAACCATCCTTTTATGTTATAGAATCATTATATTTATCATATCATAAGCGATTAATGAGGTTTTATTGATCAACTTTGGACTTATTGCCATTGCAAAAAGGATTGGTCATGTTAAGCTTGAATTATAATTAATTATTTAAAATGTCTGGATTGGATAGGAGAATAAAGTGACTAGAGGATCAGAGCAAATAACAATTGGAAACCTCAGATTAAGAAACAGATTTGTCTTGCCGGCAATTACTACCAACTCTGCAGGGGAAGGAGGAACTGTCAGTGAACAGATGCTCTCTTTTTACCGGGCCAGGGCCGGCTCAGTAGGGTTGGTTATTGTTGAAGCTGCTGCGGTTCGAGCTGACGGTGGCTTGGTTTCCAGGAGCATTGGCTTGTGGAGCGATAATCAGGTTTCGGGGATGAAGCGGCTGGCAGAGGATATCAAGGCACAGGGAGCCGCTGCGGTGATTCAGTTGAACCACGCCGGCGCCAGATCGGTCCCTGGCAAAGGTTCTTTTGCGGGAGCTTCACCGTCGGATTTTCAGTTCCGTCCCGACCAAAAACCATTTGTCCTGACAGAAGAGCAGATTCGGCAGTTGATTGATGATTTTGCTGTTGCTGCCACGAGGGCAATAGAAGCAGGTTTTGATGGAGTAGAAATTCATGGGGCCCATTTCTATTTACTGAGCCAGTTTATTTCAGCTTTTACCAACAAGCGGACGGATTCTTACGGTGGCAGCCTGGAAAACAGAGCCAGGTTTGCCCTTGAAGTAGTGCGGGCAGTAAGAAAAAAAATTGGCCCTGAGCGATCGATTCTTTTCCGTCTTAATGCGGTTGAAGGGGTTGACCGGGGGCAAACACTGGATGATGCTGCTGTTTTAGGTGATCTGCTTGCTGATGCCGGGGTGGATTTGCTTGATGTTTCTTTTACCGGCCAGGGTAAATGGCAAAAAATAAACGGATCTAACCTGTTTGTCATCGCCACTTCACTAGACAGCGCTGCTGCCAATGGGGTCAATACAGATCATGCTGCTTACCTGAAAGAAAGAACTGGTATACCGGTAATTGCAGTTGGAAAGTACTGGGATTCCCATTCGATTGAAGCAGCCTTTAACAGCGATCGGATTGATTTAATTGCAGTCGGACGGCAGATGATCGCAGACCCACAGAGTGTCATGGGTTTTTTGAAAGGTGATAATGACCCTGAACAGCCATGTACTGAGTGCCTGAACTGTTATAGCACAATCAGGCGGGGAGAGCCAATGCAGTGTTCCCTCTGGCAGCAGTAAAAAAGATCAAACAGGGCGGTCTGGTTAACCAGGCTGCCCTGTTTGTTGTGAGGTCAGACAATTTTTCCAAAGCGGATTAATATTCCACCGCCAAGCATAATGATGCCGAGCCAGGCAGGTGAAGGGTTGACTCCATCGGTTTGCGGGGTCTGCTGTGGTGCTTCGGGTGATAGGACAAGTACCTCTTCTTCAGGTTCAATTTGAGGATCCTCCGGTTCAAGAATAACCAATTCTTCCGGCTCAACCGCCGGTTCTTCAGCGTCAACCGCCAGTTCCTGTGGTTCATCCAAAGCCGGTATTTCTACTACAGGTTCCTGTGGTTCTTCTTCCGGTTCAGTTTCCGGTTCCTCCGGGGGGGTCAGAAATACCACTGGTGGCGTCGGTGGAGTAGGCGGAACTGGCGGAGGAGAAAAGGGTGTTTCCGGTTCCCTGTTGGTAACTGTGATGGTGATCTCGTAACTTTCGTCGGTCAGTGTAAACGATTGATCAGGAGTTATGCTGATTTGGGTATAATCTTCG
>CAZCHW010000110.1:0-6632 GCA_964498375.1 uncultured Syntrophomonadaceae bacterium
AAATCCTGCATTCGGTCATAACGCTCTTTAAGTTTATCAGGCTCTGTGTTTGTCATCCGTCCTGTCGGAGTAATCTGACCTAATTCGCCTATTCTGTTAGTAATATTTTCCAGTTCAATCGTTCTAATTCCGGTCAGCCTGGCGGTAACATTGCGGTAGAAGTTATTTTCATCGGCCAGTGATAAATCGCTGTCACGAATCACAAAAATTCGGCCGAAATCGCGGGCCGAAAAACCAAAAAGGTTTTCCATTGTTCCCTGTTCCGGCAGCTTGTATTCCTGATCGTCCCTAATAACCAGATACCCTTCCGGGTACTCGCCAACCCGGTCAACCGTTTTAAAAATATTTTTAGTATCACGGTAAAACAGCATTTTCAACAGAGCATCAATTGTCAGAGTTTTACCATCTTCATTAGATCCATAGAAAAGATTAAAAGCAGAAAGCTTGCAGAGTCCGCTTTCCGCCAGGGGACCGTATCGCCTGATATCGAATTCTTTAAGAAACATTACTTCACCATCCTGAAAGCATTGAGAATCAGGTTGATTGCCCGCGTGGTAATTTCCGGATCTTCTTCTTCCCGCATCAGGGCAGTTCTAATCCGGGTAAAGAGATCGTCAGCCAGGATGTAGCCGATATCACTGAAAGCTTCAACAGGTTCGCCGTCAAGTTTCTCTCCGGTTATACTGCGAATTTCACGGGCCAGCTCGGTTTCAGTTAAACCAAGAGCATTGCCGTTGTAGAGCCCCTCTACAGTCAGCTTCAGTAAAGCTGACGGGTGCATTGATTTAAGTTTTTCTTTCAGCAAAACCAGGGGATTAGCTTGGTTTAAGGGGCTTAGCTGTAGGTTTAGTTCTTCGTAATGAAAGCTGTTTAAAAGTATTTCCTGCGGAGCAGCGCCCGGCTTAATCAGGTTAATTCCCCGACGCCCCAGTTCACGGCGGGTAACACTGACCGGAGAACCGGGATAAACAAAATATCCGCCCCCCGAAAGTGGCCAGACAGCATAGCGTGAATGAAAATGGCCGGCTAAAACAAAGTTGAAGGGATATTCACGAAAATAAGACAGTTTAACCGGCATATAGCGCCGATCACCTTCTTCACCGAAACCATCGCGGGCAAAATAAGAATCAAGCAATTCGCCATGGTAAAGCAATATATTGCAACGGCCGGGATCGAGATTGTAACCAATATTGCAAATTGATCCAGCCAACTCTTCAGGACTAGACTGCTGAAAAGGCAGCCCCCATATGTCAAATTCTCCGTATTGCCAAGGTTTATCGGAACAATCTACAACGGTCACCTGTTCACCAAAATATAGTCCCTCACGGAAAGCCTGATAATCATGATTTCCCGGCAGAATGAGCGTATTAAAAGGTGCTCTGCTGAACAATTCACGCAATGATGGCCGTAGCTGCTCTGCATCGTATCCAGTATCGAACATATCGCCTGAAATCAGCAGCAAATCAATGGAGCGCTCTTTAACCAGTAAAATAACCTCCCGTAACGCATCGAGGCGTTCCGGAGCTTTCAGGGACAGATGAAGATCTGCAGTATGGGCAGCTAACACTCGATCTCCTCCCGTTCCTGGGCCAGTCTAAAGGTGAGGAAGTCTATCCCCATATCCCGGGAAACCTGGCAGGGGATACCATTAACCCGGAAAGGCAGTTCGTCACCAGGTACTGCCAGAGATACAGTACTTACTCCAGATGAATGTGGATGTCTGGCGATCTTAATCTCCGGCCCGGCATGCTGCAGACGCAGGATCTGGGCTCCCGGGAACAGATGGCCCGAGGCCCCCAGCAAAGTGACGTTGCTACCGGTCGGCCACCCGGTTTGATAAAATATTAAACTTTGGTACGGTTCAAGAACTAAATTCGTACCTGCCCGGACTAAAAATAAATCCTCGTTGTACCAGAGCCCGCGAGGTAGCTTAATTGTCCGTTTTCGCGGGGTCAGATTTGCGTAAAGCAAATAGTCTTTTTCCCCCAGAGTAAATTCAAAATGATGGAGACCATCATAGCTGTCGTGTCCGGTTATCTCTGCTTCCGAAAGCGGAAAAATTTTTAATAATTGGTTCTGGTCTCCCGGCATTAAGAGATTACCCCGGTCGGATACAGTTATCAGACCACCGAGCAGTAGATTGAGAGATAGAATCGTCCGGTTGTAGTGATGATCAGGCACCAGCGGAACAGCGGCAGCAGCATTACGAAACATCCGGCGATCAAGGTGGCGTCGCCCGATCAGGCTGACCAGGGCTTCTTCTGGTACTTCTCCTGCATAATTGGTTAATGAGTTCCGGTGGCCAGGGCCGGTAAAATCGTCATTGCTGCTAACTTGAACGTAATCAAAATGGCCAAATGCAGATCCAGGAGGAACTCCATTACCAATGGTCACTGCCTCCCTGGTCAATTGATCCAGAAATTCAACCAGTTCACCAATCACTTGCCCTCCTGTTTGACCGCGCATTTCGATAAAAGCAGCAGCATGCAGGTAGTCAAGTTTGAGTAATTCAAAACCCCATTGTTGTTGAACAATTTCCAGGAGATCTTTTAGATATACACGAACTTCAGGTAATGTAATATTAAGGATAAAAAAATACTCTTCAGGCAGAGATCCGGAGCCTGTTTTGACAATTCGGCCGCGCTTGTCGCGCAGCAGCCAATCGGGATGTTTTTTGCATAGTTCTGCGCCGGGTGCACAAACAAGAGGAGCGAGCCACAGGCCGGGTCGAAACCCGGCTGCCCGAATTTCCTCGCCAAGCGCTCGCATCCCCAGGGGAAATTGATCATTTTTTTCCAGCCAGTCTCCGGTAAATTTCGTCCAACCCTGATCGATCAGGAAATAGTTCAGGGGCAGCCGCTGTTCAGTCAAACCGGTCAGCGCTTCTCTGACAACTTTTATTGATTGGGACTCTTTGCTGTTTAACCGGCAGCACCAGACACTTGCTTGCGGTGATGAAGGCCTCATGCTGTTCAGCAAACCCCGATACTCTTCCAGCAGTTCTTCCAGTTTTCCAAACCCGTAATAAAGATTCAGGAGTTCATAATCAGAACCGGGTATTGCTCCCCGGCAGTCTTTACGGATAATCAGATCATCGCTGTCAAAATTGTAATCAAAGAGGGTAAAACCACTTTTCTCGTTTAAAGATCCGATAAAAAAAACCCGATCATCGAGAAACCGAAAAAAGGTATAGCTAAAGGAGCGAAGATAACCCGGCCCGGCAGAACCGGCGAATAATTTATCTTCTTCCACAGATGAAAATAACGATTTTAAAAAAGGTATCTTTGCAGAAACACGATCATGGAGACCAAGTTCTTCACTGCGGTTCCATGGGTGAAATCCATTGATCATCATCCTGCTGTGTTCAGGAAGAGCGGCTCGAAAAAGGATCGTAAAATCGATCAATTCCAGCGATTGTTCAGAGCAAAGTGACTTTAAATAAAGCTTTACTTTTGTGCCCTTACCTAAGAGGCCACTGTTTTCCACTGCCAGCGGGCATTGCCAATCTGAACGGCCCGGCAGCTGAAACTTAACTTTACCCCGACCCTGTCTGAAAGTTAGCGTTAGACTTAATAACCGGGGAAGCTCCCTGGTTTTTTTTCTACTTTTCCCGGGATTAATCAGCGCAGAAAAATTATTTTTTATTCTTTTTAAAAAGTTGATCACCCCACAGTGAAGCGGCAACAAGAAATAGACCAAAGGAAAAGATCACATAAGCACTTACCCTGAAGCGATCAATGGCAGTCTGAATATATAATTCTGTAGCCGGTCCGGTGAATAAGAAAATGTGATCCCTTGAAGCAGTAAAGATCAAGGCCAGAAAGACTGTTATGGCCAGTGTCAGCACTCCCGGACCGATAAAACCCTTGAAACTGTGATCGATAAAAAAAAGAAATATAAGCATAAATCCAAGAGAGGCGAGGCAAACCCAAAAAAGATTGTGAATTACCAAAGGCTGAAGATCGGCCTGAAAAGCAACCATATCGCGTTGCAGGCCTGTCGCTTCTGTAACGATCAGGCGTACTGTATCCTGCGCTTTAACCCCGAATAGCGAAGTTGTCAGGAAAGTTAATAAGAGAATTAACGAGTAAAGAAAATTAATAATTACCCTGGCAGCCAGTCTTAAACTGTGCAAGCAGATTCCTCCCTTCATCAGTCGAATTACCATGCTTTATTATGCATATGTAATTAACCTCATAAGTTCGACCAATTTTGCCAATAATCCTGCTTGCAACTATCATACATAATTAATGCAGCCATAAGAAAAGCTTTACTGCCGGATCCAGGAGTTTAAACCGGAACCGGCAGTTAATATGGTCTGGGACCGGTCAGGACCGACAGATAAAAGCTCTACTTTTACACCGACATGATCTTCAATTGCCTCAATGTAATCCCGGGCTGCCCGGGGTAGATCTGCCACAGAAGTTGCCCTCGACAGATCGGAATCCCAACCTGGGAAGGTTTCATATTGCGGCTGACAGAGTTTCAACTCCTCCAGGTTATAGGGAAATGTATCGATCCGGCGGTCGCCACAACTGTAGGATGTAGCCATTTTAATGGTTTCCAGTCCGCTCAACACATCTAACTTGGTTAAAGCCAGACCGGTTAAACCGTTAATTCGGGAGGCATACCTGGCTATCAGAGCATCAAACCAGCCACAGCGACGCGGTCTGCCAGTTGTGGTTCCGAACTCGTTGCCTCTTTCTCGTAACTGATCACCTGCTTCACCGTTCTCTTCCGAGGGGAAGGGGCCACTGCCTACCCTGGTAGTATATGCTTTGAGAACGCCGATAACCCTGGTGGCAGCAGCAGGGCCAATTCCGGTGCCTGAAGCAGCCGCGGCGGCAACAGTGGAAGATGAAGTAACAAAGGGATAGGTTCCATGATCGATATCAAGCAGCGCTCCCTGGGCACCTTCAAATAATACTTTTTTACCTTCATGCATAAACTGGTCGAGAATCAAGCCGGTATCGGCAACCAGGGGCCCCAGTTTTTCCAAAGCAGGGCGGTACAGATTTAAAAGTTCGGTGAGGTCATAACCGGGATGCCCGTATACTTCTTTAAGGATTCTGTTCTGCAGGGGTAAAATTGCAGCCAGGCTTTCCTCAAACTGCCGGGCATCTGCTAAATCAACAGCTCTTATCCCCCGCCGAAGAGCCTTGTCGGCATAAGCCGGCCCGATACCGCGTCCTGTTGTCCCGATTTTATTTTCTCCGAGCATATTTTCTCCCGCTTCGTCCAATGCCTGGTGATAAGCCATAATCAGGTGCGCTTTACCACTGATACGTAAGTTAGATGTATCAATGCCACGTTTTTCTAATTCCAGCAATTCTCTGATCAGGACAACAGGATTAATGACCATGCCGTTGCCGAGCAGGCACATGGTCGATGGATTAAGTATTCCCGACGGAACATGGTGTAATTTAAATATATTGGCTCCGTAGACTACAGTATGACCGGCATTATCTCCTCCCTGAAAACGCGACACCAGATCAGCTTTTGCCGCCAGGTAGTCGATAACTTTACCCTTACCTTCATCGCCCCACTGGGCACCTACAATTACCAGGCTGTTACGATCTTGCATTTCAGCACCACCTGTCACTGGTTTAACAACTCATTCAACAACTGGGTCACCACAGCGGGATCAGCCCTGCCCCCTGTCCGGGCCATAGTCTGCCCGATCAGAAAAGCCAAAGGCTTTCTATTCCCCTGACGGACCCCTTCCGCAGCATCACTGTTTTTTTCAATTACCTCTTCAACTAGCGGTAAGAGCTGCTGACGATCAGCTATTCGCTCTAACCCTTTTTCAATTACAAGGTCGGTCGGCTGTCTGCCGGAACTGATTATTTTTTCAAGCAGTTCTTTAGCAATGGGGCGACTGATTTCTCCCCGGTCGAGCAATTCAAGCAGTTCGATGAGCAGGCTGCTTTTAAAACTTTCAAATGAACGGTTCTGTTCGCGCAACCGGTATTGTAGATCCCCCTGAACCCACCGGGCCAGGTTGGCAAAATCGGAATAACTCTTAGCCGCTTCTTCAAAAAAATTGCCCAGAGGTTTGTTTTCCACCATAATTACAGCACTCTGTTCATCAAGTCCGTATTGCTGCTGCAGACGGTGCTTGCGTTCAAGCGGTCTCTCGGGCAGGGTTTGTCCGAGCCCGGCGATAAAGTCAGGCTTCAGAATCAGCGGTAATAAGTCCGGTTCCGGAAAATAACGGTAATCGGAAGAACCTTCTTTGCTTCTGATCGGTACAGTTTCTTTTTTCTCTTCATTCCAGTGGCAGGTCTCCTGAATGACCTTCTTACCACTTTGCAAGATTTCTCTTTGCCGGCGAGCTTCAAAATTTAGCGCTGCCTCTACCGCTTTAAAAGAGTTCATGTTTTTAACTTCCGCTTTAGTCCCCAGGGTCGTTGAGCCGTGGGGCCGCAGAGAAATGTTAGCATCGCAGCGCAGAGAACCTTCTTCCATTTTGCAGTCGGATACACCGCTATAGAGCATCAGCAACCGTAACTGCTCGAGAAATATCCGCGCTTCCGAACCAGAGCTGATCGCCGGTGCCGTTACAATTTCAAGCAGAGGAATACCGGCCCGGTTGTAATCGACCAGCGAATACTCTGCCGATAATATTGAGT
>CAZCHW010000111.1:0-6610 GCA_964498375.1 uncultured Syntrophomonadaceae bacterium
CAGAATGGGCCTCAGGTATGATAGTGAAGAAGCTATAAACACTGCAGAAGAAGTAATGAAATTTATCAACCAGGAAGCCCGGAAAGAATCTGTGGTCCTTGCTGATGAAAGAGGCGTTTTTCCTAATTTTAAAGGTAGTGTCTATGATAACAACAAGAAAAGCGATCGTGTACGCAATGCTACCCGCACGACAATCGCTCCGACAGGAACAATATCAATTCTGGCCGGCGCAAGCAGCGGAATTGAACCATATTTTAGTATTGCCTTTACCCGGAAAAATATTCTTGGCGGACTCGATTTACCAGAAGTTAACCCCCTGTTTTTAGAAATAGCCAAAAAAGAAGGCTTTTACAGTGAAGAGTTGATCAAAGAAATTGCCGCCTGCGGCAAAATACCTGATGATGCAGATGTCCCCCGCAAGTATAAAGAACTATTCAAAACAGCTATGGAAATAGACTTCGACTGGCATGTTCGCCACCAGGCTGCTTTCCAGAGGCATACCGATAATGCCGTTAGTAAAACAATCAATTTGAAGCAGGATGCTACTGCGGATGATGTGAAAAACGCATATATTTCAGCCTGGGAAGCAGGCTGCAAGGGGATTACAATCTATCGCGACAGTTCACGAAGCAAGCAGGTTTTAAATGCAGGGGACGGGAAAGATGAAGATACCCTGAAGCCAACCAAGCGGCCTAAAACACTAAGTGGGCACACTACCAGCATAAGAACAGCACTCGGTAATCTTTTTGTCACCGTGAACACTGCTGACGGCAAACCCTTTGAATTATTCGCTCAAATCGGTAAAGCAGGCAGTGATGTAGTGGCTTTCACTGAAGCAATAGCCCGGTTAATCTCCCTTGCCCTGCGTTGCGGAGTCAGTATTGATGAGATTGTCACCCAACTTGAAGGAATTGGTGGAGCCCGTTCAGTCGGTTTCGGCCCAAATCGCATCATGAGCGTACCTGATGCAATCGGACAGGCGCTTCGCAAACTGACCCTGGTTGAATCGGGTGACCCGGTCAGCAATGGCAGCCACCAATTAGAGCTCTGCCCGGATTGCGGTACCTGTGCACTAATTCGCGCTGAAGGTTGTCTAAAATGTGAAGCCTGCGGTTTTAGCGAATGTTAAGAATAGAACAATCTTTTTAAAAACTTGTATTGAACTGGCAGGGAAATACATAATTAAAGCGAAAGTAAATTTTGTGTGTACATATAACAAGCTTTTGTTTAGGGGGTCAATGCTTTGAAAGTAGAAAAGGCTGCTCTTGCCGAAATAGAAAAAATCATTTCTAAAATTCAGGGTGTTGTATCCGGCCGCCTTACTTACCAGAATGGGGAGATTGTTGAGATACACATCCTGGCAAATTCGAAACGCAGCCCAAAACAAATTGTCAGAGATATTGAGTCTGCTATTCTGGTAAAAATGGGCATTGAGCTGGATCATAAAAAAATCAGCGTTGCCCAGCTTAAAGCAGATAGCTGCAATAATCACCGCTTGAACGAGCGTTACAGATTTCAAAGCATTAATTATAAAGCCGAAAATGGCTCTGCTGAAATTACAGTTACAATCAGTAATGGTAATAAATCATGTTCTTCCAGCGTAACCGGACCAAATATCGAGCAACACCGTCTGAGACTGATTTCCTCAGCAACGCTTGGTGCCATTGAAAAATGCCTTGAGAAACCGAACTTGCTGATCCCCGGAAATGTCCAAAAAATTGCGCTATGCGGGCGAGCAGCCATAGCGGTTACGGTTAATTTAAACTTGAATAATCAGGAAGAAATATTACTCGGTACAGCCCTGAACAGGGGCGATGAATTTGAATCAACAATTAAAGCTACCCTTGATGCTGTAAACAGGAGAAT
The DNA here is from genome assembly GCA_964498375.1 of uncultured Syntrophomonadaceae bacterium. Taxonomy (GTDB): domain Bacteria; phylum Bacillota; class Dethiobacteria; order DTU022; family DTU022; genus JAABTH01. The sequence continues at coordinate 1,867 of CAZCHW010000111.1, forward strand.
ATCATTAATTACTAAGAATTGAAGCCGGCAGCAGCTGAGCGATTATTTTAATAAAATGAGCGGAAACCGAGCGGAGCGTCGCCAGCGGTCATAGCGGACAACCGTTGAGCTACATGGTAAAGGAGGCTTTATCGTGAAGCACACCCTGGTGAAGGCGCTCGTAACTTTGGCCGGAATTATTCTCGCCGGCGCTGCAATGTTCAGGTGGTAAAAAAACAGTAACTGTCTGCCGGCTTCATAAAATAAAAAGGTGGTTATGATGAGAACTAACATCCCCAGAAAAGCAACAGTATACATCTTAACCCTTGCCTGTCTGGCAATTTTTGTTACTATTTATGCTTTAACCAAAATGGAATGGCCAGAGGTAAACTTTTTTGCAGTGTTTGTTTTCTTAATGCTGATTGTTTTGGCCGATTCTTTCCCGGTAACGCTGCCCCGGGGAGGCAGCGTTACTGTAAGTTTTGCCGCCAATGCCGCTTCCATTTTGCTGTTTCAGCCATTTATTGTTATTGCCATCACTATTGCAAGAGACCTTTTTTTATTATTCAGAGGAGAAGACCGGATTAAGAATCTTTTTAATATTGCCCAGGTATCGGTGTCTACCGGACTGGCAGCTCTCACTTATCGCTATCTGACCGCCAATGGTTCGGAGTTTTCTCTCAACCATCTTCCTGCATTCATCTTGGCAATGTTGATAATTTTTTTCCTCAACTCAGTCTTTGTAACCTTGATATTGTCACTAACCCAGGGAGAGAATCCATATGCAATCTGGCTGGTTAATTTAAAATGGTGCACTCTGACCTTTGTCAGCATGGCTCCACTGGGAGCCTTAATCGCCGTAATCTATATTAATATTGGCTTCTGGGGCCTGGTACTTTTTCTGCTGCCCCTCATACTGGCCAGGCACTCGTTCCAGTCATACATGAAAATGCGCCAGACCTTTCTGGATACAATAAAAAGTCTCTCTGTTGCAATTGATGCAAAAGATCCTTACACCAGGGGGCATTCATCCAGGGTAGCCAATTACGTAGTTGACCTGGCCCGTGAAATGAAAATGCCTGAAGACAAGGTTGAAATGCTGCAATATATTGCCCTGATTCATGATGTTGGCAAGATCTCCATTCCTGAAGATATTCTAAAAAAAGATCAACTGCTCTCCGATGAAGAATTCTGCATTATGCGAACACATTGTGAAGCCGGCGCAGAGGTCCTTGAAAGCATTAAGTTTTTCGCTCCGGCATCAGACATCATCCGGCACCACCATGAGCGATGGGATGGTTTTGGTTACCCCGACCGAATCAGGGGCGAGGAAATTCCAATCGGAGCAAGGGTTCTGGCAGTTGCAGACGCATTTGATGCCATGACCAGTGACAGACCCTACCGGAAAGCACTAAAGCCTGACGACGCTATAAAGGAATTACAGGAGGGGGCAGGCACACAATTTGATCCAAAGGTGGTAGAAGCTTTCCTGCGGATATTCCCTTCCCTAACGATTGAAACGCCGGAACCGGTCCACAGGGAAGATAGTATCAATGAACAGTTCAGAGAAAATCAGACCGGCATTTACCACTAAACGTTAGACCAGCCGGGAGGAATAAGCTTTGCTCTTCGAGGCAATTATTGGCGGAATTTTGATCGGATGGCTCCTGAAGGGGTCCCTGCATAATCTGGCCGGAGTTAAACTACCCGGCTGGCCCTTAATTCTCTTGTCACTGGCTTTGCAAACCACAATACTGATCGATTTCCACCACTACCCACTTTACCCTGACAGCTTCTACCCCATTTTTTATATACTTTCATTCCTGCTTTTAATTGCTTTTTCTTTACTTCAAAAACGGCAGATCGGATCAATGATGATCGGACTCGGCCTGCTTTTAAATCTTATCGTAATTGCCGCCAACCAGGGAACTATGCCGGTTGCCCTGAATAATCTTCCTGAAGTAACCATAGCTGAACTTACAAGCGGCGAAAGCAGTCCCTTCCACAGTGGTATGAGCGATCAAACTTTGTTCAGGCAGCTGGGAGACTGGATACCGCACCTTTACAAAACCAACAGGCTTCTCAGTATCGGAGACCTGGTCCTGGCTGCCGGAGTTACAGTTTTTACTGTGCAGAGTATGCTGGCACCACCCAGAAAAACGAGAAAAGCCACCTGAAGGTGGCTTTTTATTTAGTAAAACGAAACTTTAAATTGTTCTGGTGCCGGAGACCGGAATCGAACCGGTACGACCATAGTTGGTCGAGGGATTTTAAGTCCCTTGCGTCTGCCAATTCCGCCACTCCGGCGAAAGTTGGAGGCGACACCCGGATTCGAACCGGGGATGAAGGATTTGCAGTCCTCTGCCTTACCACTTGGCTATGTCGCCAAAAAAATGGAGCGGAAGACGGGATTTGAACCCGCGACCCTCGCCTTGGCAAGGCGATGCTCTACCACTGAGCCACTTCCGCATACCTGGTGCCGAGAGACAGAATTGAACTGTCGACACGCGGATTTTCAGTCCGCTGCTCTACCGACTGAGCTATCTCGGCAATATGGCGGAGCTGACGGGACTCGAACCCGCGGTCTTCGGCTTGACAGGCCGATATGTTAACCAACTACACCACAGCTCCATGTGCATTAATAAGTATACAAAAGGCTTGATCAAAAGTCAACACAATATCAGCCTGTTAAGCAAATTTATTCAAGGGTTAAGGTTTTTAGCGACTTCTCTGCTTTTACTTCCTGCTGTAACCTTTTCAGCCTTTCACCTTCAGCAGAACTGTAATAAATCAGGCTCTGCAGTTCGATGGTTAAATCGGCATTATGAACATGAACACCATCCGGCACATTGAGCTTTACCGGGGCAAAGTTTAATATTGCTGTTACTCCATGATCGGTTACCAGGTCGGCAACCTCCTGGGCTGTAGGCGCAGGCACAGTAATAATAGCAACTTTTATATTATTACTTTTTATAAAATCAGGCGCTTCATCTACATCATAAATCTTGATATTGTCGATCTGCTTTTCGATTAGGCGTGGATCACGATCGAATACAGCCAGAACATCAACATATGGATTTTTAGCCGCATTATAACGGGTTAATGCAGTACCAAGATTACCTGCACCAATTACAATCGTCTGGATCGTCTTATCAAGGCCGATGATCTTGATAATTTTTTCTCTTAAGTAGGCAGTATTATAGCCGGCACCCCTGGTTCCGAATGCTCCAAAATAAGCCAGGTCTTTACGGATCTGCTCCGCGGTGTAACCCGATTCATTACTTAATTCCTTCGAGGAAACCATATCAATTTTACGCTCAATCAGTTGATCCAGTATTCGCAGATAAACCGGCAGTCTTCTAATAACAGATTTCGATATGACACGATCAGGCATCAATTAATCCTCCATAATCTTTATATTTAATAAACTATTTTCGACGTTTTAATAAATCATTGACTAATCCCGTTAAAACCTTTTTTTTCTCCGGGTCGTTCAGCTCAATCCGGTCAAGCAGCGTTAAAGCCTGGCTGGCATAATACTCAGCCCTGCGTGCCGTATATTCAAGACCATCTCCATCCAAAACTACATTAACAACCTGCTGCGATAATGAATCATCCTCACTGTCGCTCAGGTAACCCTTTAAGAGCTGCACCGTCCCTGGATCTGCTGTTTTATATGCTCTGATCAAGGGAAGAGTCATAACCCGGTTATGCAAATCACCGTACAAAGGTTTTCCGGTAACCCGGTTGTCTCCCTGATAATCGAGCAGGTCATCCACCAGCTGAAATGCTATCCCAAGATTAAAACCAAATTGAGACCAATTTTCTCTTTCTTCCGCGGGATCACCGGCAACAAGGCTGGCAGCTTTGCAACATCCTGCAAAAAATGAAGCACTTTTTTTGCCAATCCATTTAAAATATTTATCTTCAAGGTTATCGTGTTCATAACTGGCAAAAGCCTGCTCTACTTCTCCCTCAGCCAGGTTACGAACAATGCCTACAACCAAATCCAACAATTTCCAGTTGCGTTGTTCCACTAAAATCCTATATGTCTGGCTGAGCACAAAATCACCGCTTAATACGGCTATTTTGTTGGTCCATTTCAGGTGAACAGTCGTTTTACCTCTCCGCAAAGCTGCCTGATCGATCACATCATCATGCAGCAGCGATGCCGTATGAAGCAATTCAAAGGCTGCGGCAATATCAATATAAGGCTGAGAATCAAACCCCGGACGCTTTAAGGTCAGGAGAAAGAGAGCTGGACGGATTCGCTTACCACTATTGCCCAGTATGTAGCTGCCAACCATTCGAATTTCCGGGCCGGCTTTATTTATTATCTCTTCCAGCCTTTGTTCAACCAGTTTTAATTCTTTTTCCACCAGGGGGAAAATATTATCGGCCAGTTTTTACTGCTCCTGTCTGTATAAGCTTAGAACACATAATGAGGTTCGACATTATTAAAGTAAATCCCTTTTCACATCGACACTGTTTGATTAAAAGAACTTTTTTGCACCAGCAAAAGCCGGGGCGGATTATTAGTATTATTAGTTAGGTTTAAAGCAGCCACAGTATAATCTGCCGCTTTTAGTGATCGGCAATAGTCGGTTAGCAATATTGCCTCCCTGGCTCCTTCTGCATGACCTGGATATAGGGTGATTGTAAGCAGACCGTTGACTGATATAATTTTGAGGGCGCTTTGCACAGCAGGTAAAGTAGTTTCCTGCCTGGTTACCAGGCGGTGATCTCCGCCAGGCAGATACCCAAG
>CAZCHW010000112.1:0-6596 GCA_964498375.1 uncultured Syntrophomonadaceae bacterium
CATCCAGACCATACAATTCCATAGCCTGGCGAGTACTTTCAGTTAAACCGGCTTCCGGATCTATGCCGATAATCCGGCCATCAAACTCATCAATGTGGTCAGCCAACTCTTCAATTCTTTCAAGTGGCACATACGCTGGAACGACTAAGCCCATACTAACTCCTTCAAGGTTGGGCCCCAGCAGTTCAACCCGGTCAGCAACCTGAAGGTAATAGTGATCCTGCAAAGTTGGTAACCACGCTGCTACCATCGCATCCTGATCGCCGGCAGCGACCGATTCCCACATTGACAGGGCTGTTACTTCGAGAAGTTCACAGGGTAAGCCGATATGTTTCTCGATCACAGCTTTAACGACATGTGCACTGGCTATTTCTGATGCCCAGTCTACATAGGCAAGACGAACCACAGGCTGCTCTTCAGCTGCAGGCTGCTCTTCGGACTGAACGGCGCTGCAACCACTGCAGACGAGCAACAAAGAGGAAATTAGAAGGGCCAACAGAACCATCCAGGAATCATTGACCCGGCCATTCTGTTTACGGTACATATAAAAGAAACCCCCTCCTGCCGGAGTACCAGGCACAATTGTCTGGAATAGTTTTTTATCTGCCAGCCTGATTTGTTAAATTATATCATATCTAACTAATCAACTATTTATAAATATACACCATAAATTGTATTATTCCTTTTAATTATCATATTTTTTTCTTCTTAAAAGTGCGCCTTCCTTAACAATAAGCGTCTCAGGATAATTGGTTCTTATTCTAACCTGGTAGCTGTTGTGTGCTGCTTTAAGTTTGCTGCCTGTTTTAAGATCGGTTATTTCAGCTGCCTTAAAAGAAATTATTTTATGACTGCCGGGCTCTATAATGTCCAGTTCATCACCGGCTGCAAAATAATTTCTAGCTTCAACAATTAATTCAGGACTTTCCGGCTCTGCCCTGATAATTGTACCGACAAAATCATAATTACGGATATACGAAGCATCGGTGACATATTCCTGCTCAACATTTTTTTCAGGAAAATAGAAACCGGTTGTGTAGGGCCGGTGAGATACTTTTTCCAATTCACTCAGCCAGGTTGGATCAAACCGATAATTGCTCCCGGTTTCCCTGTAATGATCCAGGGCAATTCGGTAGATCCTGGTTACAGCAGCAACATAGTAAGCTGTTTTCATCCTGCCTTCAATCTTCAGGCTATCAACTCCCGCTGCAGCAAGAGCGGGGATATGTTCTATCATGCAAAGATCCCTGGAGTTTAGTATATAAGTGTTTCCTGCCTCTTCTGTAACATGCATTCTTTCATCCCGGTTAACTTCCCGCATCTGGTATTCCCAGCGGCATGGCTGGGTACATAATCCGCGGTTGGCAGAACGATCATTAAAAACCCTGGAAAGCAGGCAACGGCCTGAATAGGCAATGCACATCGCTCCATGAACGAATACCTCTATTTCCGCCCCGGGGATTTTTTCTTTAATTATTGAAATCTGTTTTAGACTTACTTCCCGGGCCATGATAATTCTGTTCACACCCTGCTCAAGCCAGAAACGCACACTTTCACTGTTAGTTGTGTTGGCCTGGGTGCTTAAATGAATATGAACCTGGTCATGTTTTTTGCGGATCATCCTGACCAGTCCGGGATCAGAAACAATAATTGCATCGATGCCCAGCTTAATCGCCTGGTCGTAATACGCTTGCATTTCGGGGAGATCTTCGTCAAAAGCAAATAAATTCATCGCCAGGTAAACCCTGGTGTTACAGCTATGGGCAAACTTAATACCTTCCTCCAGCTCTTCTAGGGTAAACGAAGAACCGGCCGACCGCAGAGAAAACGTACCGGCACCACAATAAACGGCATCGGCACCAAAACGAACAGCTGTCTGCAACTTTTCAAGGTTTCCTGCCGGTGCCAATAATTCCATAACTCAACCGCCCCCTGAGCTCAAGTCTCAAATTATCACTCTTTTTTTTCGCACCAGTCACACTTGCTTACTATTTCAACAAGTAAACACAAAAAGGTTTTACAACCTGACTACCCTGAAAATTATTATTCCCTGTATTACCGCAAGAAGTAAGTAATATAAAACTCAGGGGCATTCAATTCTCAGTGGTCTGGTCTTGCAGCAAATTTAACATAAGAAATCCTTTAATTCAAGACCCGGACCTGGTGAATTGACCCCAGTGGGTTTTGCTTTCAGTGCGGTTATGGTAAGATTGGCGAAATTGATATTCTTAAAAAGGAGGCCTGAAGATGGCTCTGCTGAAGAGTGTGTCCGACGAAGAAGCAACCGGAAAAGTGCGCCAAATATATGACGATATTAAAACTACCAAAGAAATCGATTTCATCCCTAACTTTTGGCAGGCTCTGGCAATTAACCCCGATCACCTGGAAACGACCTGGAATAAATTAAAGGTAGTTATGCGGCCGGGGAAATTAGATAAGCTGACCAAAGAAATTATTGCTCTTACTGTATCAATAACGAACAACTGTGTTTATTGAATTCATTCACATAGCGCCGCCGTGAAGCGGCTTGGGTTAGACAATGAGGCGATTTCGGAGATCGTTGCTGTGATTGATGTTTTCTGCGGCACCAATCGTCTGGCTGATGCATACCAGGTTGAACCTGATGTAATACCCGACCCAGACTGAAATTAATAAAAGCCCCGCCTGAAAACATTAACACTGCGGAGCTTTTATCCAAGGATTACATGACAAAAATAATTATCCGTTATTAGCAGATCGTTTTAATCGGGCCTACCATATTTTCAGGCGCAAGGATCTGATCAAGCTTTTCCCGGGAAAGCAGGTTTTTCTCCAGCACTAATTCATAGACACCCCGCCCTGTTTCCAGAGCTTCTTTAGCCAGCTGGGTTGAAGCCTCATAGCCAATTACCGGGTTCAGCGCTGTAACCAGGCCGATACTGTTGTGCACCATTTCCCTGCATCGTTCAACGTTGGCGGTTATGCCGTCAACACACTTGTATTTCAGGGTGGTCATGCCGTTTTTTAACATTTCAATCGATTCAAAGATACTCTGGACAATGACCGGCTCCATAACATTGAGCTCCAGCTGACCGGCTTCACCAGCCAGAGTTACCGTCAAATCATTTCCGATAACCTTGAAGGCAACCTGATTGACCACTTCAGGAATAACCGGATTAACTTTACCCGGCATAATCGATGAACCAGGCTGCATAGGCGGCAGGTTAATCTCATTAAAACCGGCTCGTGGACCTGATGAAAGCAATCTTAAGTCGTTGGAAATCTTGGATAGTTTTACAGCCAGTCTTTTAACTGCCGAGGAATACATTACAAAAGAGCCGGTATCCTGGGTAGCTTCAATCAGGTTCTCTGCCAGCTTTACATCCAGACTGGTAATATTCTGCAAATGTTCAACACACTTTTCGCTGTAACCCTGTGCCGCACAAATGCCGGTCCCAATTGCAGTTGCCCCCATATTGACCACCAGGAAGAGTCTGGCGTTTTGTTTTAACCGTTCCACTTCTTCCCCCAGCGTGACAGCATAGGCTTCAAAAGCCTGACCCAGGGTCATCGGCACAGCGTCCTGCAGCTGGGTACGACCCATCTTCAGAACATCGGCAAACTCTTCACCTTTAGCACGAAATGAGTCAATTAATGCTTCAAGCACCTCAATTAATTTTTCGTTCGCCTTGAATAAAGCAATTTTCACCGCTGTCGGATAAGCATCATTAGTAGACTGCGACAGGTTAACATGATTATTGGGGTGGCAGTGTTCATACTCTCCACGGTCATGCCCCAACATTTCCAGCGCGCGGTTTGCAATAACTTCATTAGCGTTCATATTGGTCGATGTTCCTGCTCCACCCTGAATCATATCAACGACAAAATGCGAATGCAATTTACCGTTAATTAATTCAGTGCAAGCCTGTTCTATTGCCTTTGTGACCGGTTCAGTTAACAGACCGAGGTCGTGGTTGGCTCTGGCTGCCGCCATTTTAACAGCAGCAAGGCCTTCGATAATTACCGGTGAAAAACTCAGCGGAATTCCACTGATATGAAAATTTTCCATCGCCCGCAGTGTCTGCACTCCATAATAATATTCATAGGGCACTTCGCGATCACCTAAAAGATCGTGCTCAATTCTGGTCCGACCTGACTGGTATTGCGATGAGATGTTCGGACCCCTGGTATTTTCCTGACGCATACGGCGGGCAATAATCCTGGCTGCCTTCATCATGATTTTCCCTGCCAGTTCCGGGCTGTGCTCACTAAGCTGATTGAGCTTGTCCCTGGTCAGGACAAGAAAGTGGGCATCAACCAAGGCAATCGCCGAAGTAGCCTGGGGCGAATCGTCCATTAATGCAGCTTCATTAAGGTAGTCAAACTTTGTGAACAACGCCAGTCGTTTTTTCCCCTCGAAGGGAGTAGTTTTATACATTTCAACCTCGCCCTCGTAAACCATAAACAGTTTTTTACGGGGGCCAAATTCCCGGAATATATATTCACCTGCCTTATAGTGCCGTTCTTCAATGTAATCGGCAACCTTTAACAGTTCATTTTCTGCCAGTGACTTGAACAGCTCTATTTGGCCTATAAAGCTGCATACCTGTGTGTTATTCATTTTCTCCTCCATTATTGTAGTACTGGTACACATATTGTATACCATTTAGATCATACCAGATTTAAATAATAAAGCAACTCGTTTGATCTTTTACACCGGTTGCATAACACCGGCAAATACAAGCCAGGCCAGAATACTTTTGGCAAACAAACTCAGGACTATATAGGTTCTTTCTCCGTAAAGGTAATCAGCCCATTTGCCAACTTTTTTATATTGTAAAATCATGTTAACCGGGAAAAGGTTGAAAAAGATAAAGTAAGAGCCGATGATCGCATAGACAAACCAGGGGACTTCAGCTGGGTTGGCGTTTCCGAGAGCATGGAGAATTATAACCACCCATGGACCTAAACCGGCGACAGTACCGTAAACAAAAGGTGACCAAATCGTTTTTTCACTGTACTGGTTGATTTTTTCCATTAATAAACCGAACCAGTTCATTGAAGCGTTAAGAATAAAAATTGCAATCAAAGCTCCAAGATCATAGACGCCAAAGAGCAATGCAATTAAAACAATCATTAGGGAGGAACTTAATGAGTATTCATACCAGCGAAAAATATTAATTCCCTTTTTAAGATCGCGATTATATTTTTCGTTTGCCTGCGGTGTAACAATTATTATATGAGCAATTGCTGACAGAAAAAGAAATAGAGAAACAAAAATTGCAAAGGGGACCTCCCAGATCTGTTCAGGCCGGGTAACCAGGCGCATCAGATCCTGGTTAAACTCGAGAAAGTAAGTCCAAACGGGGATCTTAAAGGCCTTAAATTGATCAATTGAAAGAGCCAGAACCAGCATTGCTGCGCCCTGAATTAAATGCAAAAACCCCATCGTAAAATTAAACTTCCTGAGGTAGGCCAGACTTATATGCCCTGCCCGTTTTTCAGATTTTTTCAGTTCCAGTTCGGCCACCCTGCCCGTTAACCGCTGAAGCTCCTGCTCGAGAGTTTGGCATTTTTTTACCTGATCAGCATTAAGTTCCCCTCGTTCAACCAGAGATCCTCCAGACCAGATACCGCTTAACTTTATGCCATCTACCGCGGTGTAGATGCCACTACCATGCCTTTTACCGGCACGCCACAGCCCGGCATGCCGGCTCCCGTCAGGCTTGACTAGAATTCCCCACCCCTCTGGCTTGTCATTCTTCCACTCGCCGTAGTAGCGGGTTCCATCAGACCTAGTCCAATTACCCTGCCCATCCCTGAGCTTACCCCGCCATTCTCCTTCATAGACCGCCCCATCAGCGTACGTATACCTTTTATAATTCACTTATTATTCCCTCATTTCGTTCTGGTTTGTTGAACAGATTAAAAATATCTTAATTCTAACAATGGCTAAAGTGTTATTATATTACCACTTTTAAGATTCAGTTCAAATATAATTTTTTATACTTGATCATTAATGGCCACGTAAATGATAAAATATGAAGAAATCTTGGTAAACATCCCGAAAGAGGGTGATTAATCATGAAGGCAGCAAAATTAATAGCCTGGGTCGGATTTTTTGCCATGGCTGCGGTTCTCATAAACGGCTTTGTAAACGGCAGTTTTAGCCGTGACGGGGCAGAATTGCTTACTAATCCCTGGGGTATCGTTTCGTTAGTAGACCTCTACGTCGGGTTTGCTCTTTTTTCTATCTGGGTTGCCTATCGTGAAGAAAAAATAATTGCTGCTGTAATCTGGGTTGTCACTATTATGGTGTTTGGTTTTTTTGCCAGCAGCATTTATGTTTTAGTTGCTCTCTACCGGAGCAACGGCAGTTGGCCCATTTTTCTGCTCGGTAACAGAAACGAACAACTGCATAGCAGGGAGAACAACTGATGGTAGATAGAAACGAAGTTCTTGAAGAACTAAAACAGGTCGTGACGGGAAAAACCATCGATGCAATAATCCCACCTTTACTGTTTGTCCTGGTTAACAATTTCTCCGGCCTTAATCCGGCATTATTCACCGCCCTGGGATCGGCAATTGTACTTGGCCTGATTCGTCTCAGTAAAAAA
>CAZCHW010000113.1:0-6547 GCA_964498375.1 uncultured Syntrophomonadaceae bacterium
TCTGATATGGTGTTTGCGAAAAGCTGCGGCCCCGATATCGATGGTAGCAATCCTGCTCAACGGAAAAGTAAGTGTTTGGTAGCGGTTGTTATCTCTCATCTCTGCTCTTGATACGTCCATTTTTATCTGATCTTATTCTTCGGTCAGATTTAAAATCCTTTTGCTTTGTACCTGTAAGCAAGGCGGAAAGGCAGAAAAGTTGTCAACAACCCCGTCCCCTTGACAATTTGGGGAGGAATTGTGGGGTTTTGAAGGAATTAAATAGGGGAGAATAGTAGTAGTTGAGGTGTTTTTATGAGAATATTACATACATCGGATTGGCATATTGGTCGAACCTTGTACGGCCGTAAACGCTATGACGAGCATGAGGCATTTCTGAGCTGGTTGGCCGAGCTGATTGATCGTAACGGGATTGAAGCTCTGCTTGTTGCCGGGGACATTTTTGATAACAGTACCCCGAGCAACCGTGCCCAGGAACTTTATTACCGTTTTCTCTGCCGGGTGGCCGGGTCGTCCTGCTGCCGGCATGTAGTGATTGTGGCGGGTAACCACGATTCCCCCTCATTTATCGATGCCCCCCGGGAACTGCTGAAAGCGCTGAATGTTCATGTCGTTGGCAGTATGTCCGGGGATCCTGCTGATGAAGTGCTTGTTCTTTGTAATGAAGTGAATAAGCCTGAACTGATCGTTTGCGCGGTGCCATACCTGCGTGACAGGGAGATCCGTGTCGCTGAAGCAGGTGAGAATATTGAGGATAAAGAGCGTAAGCTGATTGAAGGAATTTGTAATCATTATGCCGCCGTTACCGCTGTTGCCAGGCAGAAGCGCGAAGAACTTGGAACGGAGCTGCCGGTTATCGCCATGGGGCATCTGTTTACTGCCGGCGGGGTGACAATGGATGATGATGGTGTGCGCGAACTCTATATCGGTTCCCTGGCACATCTGCCGGTTCGGATTTTCCCTGAAGATTTCGATTACCTGGCCCTGGGGCACCTGCACGTTCCCCAGCGGGTCGGCGGTTCAGAAACCAGGCGCTACAGCGGATCGCCGCTGCCGATCGGTTTCGGCGAGGCTGAACAGCGTAAAAGTGTTTGCCAGGTTGATTTTAATAAACGGGTGGCAGCGGTAAACCTGATCGAAGTTCCGGTTTTTCAAAAGCTAATCCGGCTCAGGGGCGATTTAAGTGATATTTCCAGACGCCTAGGCGCACTGGCAGCGAGCGATGCAAAAGGATGGCTGGAAGTAATTTATGATGGTGAAGAAGTGATTGGCGATTTACGTGAGCGTCTCGATGCACTGGTGCATGATACAAACTTGGAAATTTTGCGGGTTAAAAACAGTCGTATTATTGATCAAGTGCTTGGTCAAATTCATGACGAAGAAACTCTTGACGAGCTGGAGGCAAATGATGTTTTTCGCAGATGCCTTGAGGCTCACTCTGTTCCTGAAGAACAGCAGCAGGAGCTAGTCGCTGCCCATGAAGAGATCCTGGCTGCGCTTTACCATGATGATTGCCAGGCGGAATAAGGGAGTATTTTATGAGAATACTGCAGGTACGGTTTAAAAATTTAAATTCCCTCGTCGGTGAATGGGAAATTGACCTGACTGACCCGGCTTACATTTCGGAAGGTATTTTTGCGATTACCGGTCCCACCGGGGCCGGCAAGTCTACGATCCTGGATGCCATTTGCCTGGCCCTCTATGGGCAAACGCCCCGCCTGGGGAAAATAACTAAAAGCAGTAATGAGATTATGTCACGCCAGACTGGTGAATGTTTTGCCGAGGTCACTTTTGAAACTCAGGCCGGGAAGTTCTGCTGCCAGTGGAGCCAGCACCGGGCGCGCAGGAAATCTGGCGGTGATTTACAGGCGCCGAATCATGAAATTATCGATGCCGGAACAGGTAAAATTCTGGAAACGAAAATTAAGGAAACAGCAATGCGGGTTGAGGCAGTAACGGGGATGGATTTCGAGCGCTTTACCCGATCGATGTTGCTGGCCCAGGGTGATTTTGCCGTATTTCTTGAGGCGGCGCCAGACGAGCGGGCCCCGATTTTAGAGCAGATAACAGGAACAGAAATATACAGCCGAATTTCCATGGCGGTTCATGAACGTCAGCGCGAAGAGAAGAATAAACTAAACATTTTGCAGGATGAAGCTGCAGATATTGTAATTTTAACGCCCGACGAGGAAGAAGATCTGTGCAACGAGCTCAAACGGAAAGAGCTTGATGAGAGTGAATTGGCAGCCCTGGCCAAGCAGACAGGCCAGGCGATTAACTGGATAACTGCAATTAATGATTTGAAAAAAGAAATTGAAAAGATTGCAGGGGAAGCAGAACTGGTACAGCAGGAGCTTGATGCCTTTAAACCAGAGCGCCGGGTGCTTGAGATGGCTCTATGTGCAGCCCATTTGGATGGCGTTTATGCAAGCCTGACCGAGGTGCGAAACAGCCAGGCTAAAGATGTAACTGTTTTGAAGGAGCAGCAGGAGGCACTGCCAGGCCTGGAGAGTGCCGCTGGTGAAAGCGCAGCAGCTCTGGCGCAGGCTGAAGAAATGACCGGAAGAGCTAAAGCCGGGCTGGAGGCTGCAACCCCACTGATTAGAAAGGTTCGCCTGCTTGATCAAACCATTGCTGACCAGAAGAAAGCGGTTCTCGACAGCGAGGCAAACTGCCAAAAAGCAGCAGACGGTATTGCCAGGGATGAGCAAGCGGTGGAGAGGAGAGAGGCAGAGATAAATCTGGCAAAAGAGAGGTTAATCTCTACTGAAGAGTATTTTAAAAATAATGGCCGTGACGTTTGGCTGGTTGGCAACCTGGCCGGTGTTGAAGAGCAGCTTAAAGGTCTGTTTGATATAGTTAAGGAGATTACTGAAAGAGAGATAGAATCCGCAGGGGCAGTAAAGGCTGAAGACCAGGCTGGAAAAAGTCTTGCCGAGTTTCAAAGAGTGAGTGAAAAGTTAAAAACTGAACTTGAAGAAGGTAAAAAGAGGCTTGATCAAGCCAAAGATGATTTGCACCTGCTGCTCGACGGGCGGTCGCTGCGTGAATACCGCGCTGAAAAGGATAGTCTGCAGAATGAGTTGATCAGGCAGGTTAGAATACCCGAATTGAAAGAGCATCGGTCTAAACTGGAGGATGGGCAGCCCTGCCCTTTATGCGGGGCAACTGATCACCCCTATGCCAGTGGCAATGTGCCTGAACTCGATCAGACTGAAAAGAAAATAGCCGGACTGGATAAGTTAATTAAGCAGGCCGAACACAAGGAAGAAGCCATTAATAAAGTGGAAAGATCGGAAGCCGAACTTCTCACTAGGATTGCTGATGCGGAAAGAAATGAGCTGGCTGCTAATAGTGAGCAACGGGCAGCTGAATTCAGGACAGGAGAAATCAGGAAGGCCCTGGAAAAGTTGCAGCCTTTGGGTATCGCCGAGTTTCACGACAGGGATGTTACAGCCCTGCTCGAGCAGCTGCAGGAGCGGCAGCAGAAGTGGTTGAGGCAGGTAGAGGAAAAAGCAGAAATTGAAAAGCATATAAGCAAGCTTGGCAGGGATCTCCAGGAAATGAAGGCGGTTACCAAGACCCGTAATGAAAATCTGGCTGAAAGACAGACAGCCCTGAACAAGACAAGGGAAGCGCTGGCCCGATTTTGCGAAGAGCGCAAAGTGATCTATGGGGAAAAGAACCCCGACGATGAAGAGCGCCGTCTTAACGAGGCAATTTCTGCGGCGGAAAGAGCCGAAAAGAAAGCCAGGGAAAGCAGCCTGGCGCTTCAGCTGAAGTTAAACAGAACCAGGGATCAAATTGAATCGCTCCAAGAGCGGATTGAGCAGAGAAAGGCGACCCTGGAAAAGCAGGAAAAGCATTTTTGCGCTGATTTAATATCTGAGGGTTTTACAGATGAAGAAGAATTTCTGCGTGCCAGGCTGAGCCTTCAAGCGAGAAATGATCTGGTGGAAAAGGGAAGAAAGCTGGACGAGCGTAAAGCGAACCTTGCGACGAGGCAGGATGACCGGGAAAAACGCCTGGCAGTAGAGTTGGCGAAAAATATTACCGATAAATCTATTGAAGAGCTTGATTGTGTAGCTGAAAGATACGAAACTGCCCTGAAGGAACTGCGCGAGAGCATCGCCATGATTAAACACAAACTGAATGAAAATACTGCCGCTTTAAAGAGAATCGAGGAAAAGCGAGCAGAGATAGAAGCTCAGACTGCGGAATGCCGAAAATGGGATACTTTACACCAGTTGATCGGTTCCGCCGATGGTAAAAAGTATCGCAACTTTGCCCAGGGGCTGACTTTTGAAATGATGATCGGCCATGCCAACCGGCAGCTGCAGAAAATGTCAAATCGTTACCTGCTGGTTCGGGATTACACCCGGCCCCTGATGCTTAATGTAATTGACAATTACCAGGCCGGCGAGACCAGATCAACGAAAAATCTTTCTGGTGGGGAAAGTTTTATTGTCAGCCTGGCCCTGGCCCTTGGTCTGTCGCAGATGGCCGGCAGGAAGGTTCGGGTAGATTCGCTCTTTCTTGATGAGGGATTCGGGACCCTCGATGAAGAAGCGCTGGACACAGCTTTAGAGACCCTGGCCGGACTGAAGCAGGACGGTAAGCTGATCGGTGTAATATCACACGTGGCGGCACTGAACGAGCGGATCAGCACCCGCATTATAGTCGAACCCCTGACCGGCGGAGTCAGCCGGGTTACCGGCCCGGGTATTGGCTCATGGTAAGCTTGCTCATCTCTCTTTGCGCTCGCTTTCTTCAGCCTCTTCATCTGCTGCTGGTTTTTCTCCTCCAATCCAGCGGTCCATTACCAGACAGGCAGTCAGGTCGCCGGTTACATTTACTGCCGTGCGGCTCATATCAAGAATGCGGTCTACACCAATAATCAGCGCTACTCCCGAGGCAGGAATGCCCACGCTGCTTAAGACCATAGCCAATATGACAATCCCAACGCCGGGAGTAGCCGGGGAACCGATAGAAGCACCAACGGTGGTAACCAGGATTAGGAGCAAAGCGGGTAACCCGAGTTCTACATTATAGACCTGGGCGAGAAATACGGTTGCTGCTGCCTGATATAGCGCAGTTCCGTCCATATTAATACTGGCTCCGAGTGGAATTAAAAATTGTGAAATTGAGGGCCGTACTCCCAGCTTTTCTTCTGCAGTCTGCATCGATAAAGGCATGACAGCAGCAGAGCTGGAAGTAGAAAAGGCCAGCAGCTGTACTTCACGCACTGCTTTTAAAAAGTTGAGTGGATTTTGGCGGGCTAAAAAAATGGCAATCAGCAGGTAGACTAAGACCATCAGCAGAAGCCCAAGAATAACCGTCCCCACATAGACAGCCATCCCCAAAAGGGCATCAAGCCCCACTTTTATCGTTATCTGTGCAAGCAAGCCGAATACAGCATAGGGCGCAATATGCATGGCCCAGCGCACCACGGTCATACATACCTCCTGTAAAGAGCCCATCAGGCTTAAAATCGGCTGTGCCTGTTTTGGCGGCATGGCCACCAGGGCCAGGCCAATAAAAATTGCAAAGAGGACAACTTGCAGCATTTCGCGCTCGACCATGGCTCCGAGCGGATTCTGGGGGATGAGACTGACAAAAACATCCGGCAGTCCGGTGGAACCCGGTGAATCAGGCTCTTCATTACCGTTTTCGGTCAGTTCGTCGACATCAACTTGTATTTCGACAGATGTGGTGTCAATGTAATTACCGGGCATGATGATTGTACTCACACTCAAACCAATAATAATTGCAATTGAAGTGGTAATAAGAAAATAGATGACCAACCTGATTCCAACTTTTTTGAGTTGATCCAAGTCATCAGAGGAAGCAAGCCCGCGGATAACCGAAGCAAAAATCAGCGGGACAACAATCATTTGGATCAATCCAAGAAAGATGTTGCCCGGTATTGCAAGCCAACTGCCAATAAGTTCACCGGTATCACGGCTAATTAATCCTGTCTGTGGAGAGAGTATTATTCCGGTGACAAGGCCGGCGATCATAGCAATAATTATTTTGAGCCACAACCGGCCTTTGATCATTTCCTGCAGGTATACAACAAGGCCTGTTAACGGTTTGGGATGGATCATTTCCAGGTATTGTTTCATTAGATTAGTTCCTTTCCTTAGAGTGTTTTAGAAGATATCAATCATATCAAAGGGGGCGGAGTTTATTTAACCTCCGCCCCGTAACTAAGAATGAATCTGCATTTTGTTGTCTATTTCATTTTTGAAGCGGCATCTTCGACTCCCGATTTAAGTGAACTCCATGCTGACTCAAAACCATTTTTAAGGGAATCCCAGGCTTCGTCACTGACCCCTTTTAATTCGTCCAGCCTGGCCTGTCCCTCATTTATTTTTTCTTCAACCTCTTCAATTCTTTTATTTACCTCAATTTTTGAGTCAGCTTCCGCTTTCTTTGCCTTAGCTTTTAGTTTCTCAAGATCTACTTTCCATTCATACAACTGAGCCTGTTTTTACTGTTTATATAGTTACTTTTTGTCCATTCTTTTTTACTCCATCTATTTTAA
>CAZCHW010000114.1:0-6499 GCA_964498375.1 uncultured Syntrophomonadaceae bacterium
CAGCAGGTCTTCAATCTCTACCTCTTTTAAAGCGCTGATGCTCACCTTGCCCTTAACAATTTCATAAATGCCCGGCACTGTTTTAATCTTTACCGGCAAAGCAGCACACTCTGCCACTATCGCCTGCAGGGTGCTGTACGGCGCTGAAGGCATGGCAATAATTATTTCTTCGATACCTAACCGGCTAACCAGTTCCGGCAAATCCTCTCGCGTTCCAAGTACTGAAATACCCTGAATAATCTGTTTCTGCTTGGACCGGTCATCATCGATAAAACCAACAACTTTTAAATCTACCCCGGGGCCGTGCTTTTTCAGCTCCCTGGCAACCAGCACTCCGGCTTCGCCGGCCCCAACAATCAAGGCCCGTTTCTGACGCCCGCCTCTTCCCGCCCGGCCCAGGTTATCGGCCAGCAGGCGCACCGCCAGCTTCGATCCACCAATAAAAATTGCCACTAAAAACCAGGCGATAATATAGGTGCTGCGCGGCAGCATCCCAAAAAAGTAGCTGTAGAGGTAAAAACCGCCAAGCCCTGCAGTTACGGCAATCACGACCAGCAGCAGATCATCTAAACCGGCATAACGCCAAACCCTGCGGTAGAAACCAAAGATTAAAAAGGCAGCCAAAAAAATAGCTACTGCTGGTATCAGCAGGGTCTGCAGACGATCAACCCAGAAAACCGGCACCCGGCCGTCAAAACGCAGGTAAAGACTAAGCATGAACGCAGCCGCCACCAGGGCTCCGTCAATCAGCGCCATGGCTGCATGCATTATAGTGCCTTTATATTTAGTCATGCAAAACCTCCATGATCACCTTAATCACCCGCTCCTGCTCTTCCCCGGTCATATTCGACCCGGAAGGCAAACAAACCCCCAAATCAAACAAGCGGTCTGAAACACTGCCCCACTGCCCCTGATCGGTTTCGTCGTGCCGGTAGTACCTGCACCCGGCGTAAACCGGCTGCAAATGCATCGGCTTCCAAACCGGCCGCGCTTCAATGTTTTCTGCCTCCAGGACATCAATCAGGTCATCGCGGCTAACCCCGCATTTTTCAGGATCAACCGTTAAGGCAGTAAGCCAGCGGGTTGAGCGGCCGTAACCTGCTTCTGGCATCAACGAAAAGCCTTCAATTCCTGCCAAAGCTTCATGGTAGCGGTCAAAGACAGCCCGCCGGGCGGCCACCCGCTCTTCCAGCACCTTCAGCTGAGCCCGGCCGATTCCGGCCAGCACGTTGCTCATCCGGTAGTTATAGCCTATTTCTGTATGTTCATAGTGGCGGGCCGGCTGACGCGCCTGGGTTGCCAGGTACCTGGCTCGCTTTAAAGCTTCAAGATCGTTTGAAACCAGCGCCCCCCCGCCAGAGGTGGTAATAATTTTGTTGCCGTTAAAAGAGAGAATGCCAAACCGGCCAAAGGAACCGCTCATCTGTTCCCGGTAGGTTGCTCCCAGCGATTCGGCTGCATCTTCAATTAAAGTTACCTGGTGCTGCTCGCAGAGCCTAACTATTGGTTCCATATCGGCGCTCTGGCCGTAAAGGTTTACGGCAATCACCGCTTTCGGCAGCTGCCCATCGCTTTCGGCATCTGCAAAGGCCCGCTGCAGCGCAGCAGGGCTGATATTCCAGCTCTGCGGTTCAGAATCGATCAGCACCGGCTCGGCCCCCAGGTATAGTACCGGGTTAACCGAAGCGGCAAAGGTTAAGCTGGAACAAAAGATCCGGTCGCCCCGCCCCACACCGGACAAGATCAAAGCCAGGTGCAGCGCTGCGGTTCCTGAACTTAAGGCTGCCACCCCGGCCGTCCCGAGATAAGCAGCCAGCTCTTCTTCAAATTTGTCAACATGAGGCCCCAGCGGAGCAATCCAGTTCTCTTTAAAGGCCTCGGCTATATATTGCTCTTCCTTTCCGCTCATATGGGGGGAAGAAAGAAAGATTCGTTTATTGCTTCCGGTCACTTGAACACCTCTTTTTTCTTTCACAAACTTTCTCTATTATACCGCTTAATCCCTCAACTATTCTACAATTCCAGCCGGCACCCCAATAGCTGTACAGCCATCAGGCAAATCCTTAGTTACTACTGCCCCTGCTCCTATGGTAACATTGCGGCCAATTTTTAATCCCTGCAAAACCGTAGCCCCGGTACCAATCAGGCAGCCTTCGCCTATTTGAACCTGGCCCGATATATTCACCCGCCACATCAGGGTACTGTAGCTGCCGATGGTGCTGTCGTGACCGATCCCGCAGCCGGGATTAATCGAAACGTGATCCCCGATAAAAATATTAATTGTTAACAGGCAGCCCTTGTTAATCAGCACCCCGCTGCCCAGCTTCACATCTTCTGCTAACACTACCAAGGGATGAACCAGGTTGGCAAATTCAACCTGAAGCTCTTCTACCTTTTCAACCAGCCTTCGTTTGGCCTGCGGATCACCAATCACACAAATGGTCCGGTATTCTGCTGCTAAAGGGGCCAGGGCCTCCCAGCTACCCAGAACAGGATAACCGCGCAAATTTTGCCCGGCCAGGTCATTTTCTTCATCAATAAAGCCGGCCAGGTTTAGCTTTTCAGCCAGGCCTTGCTCGTTAATTTCTTCAACCAGCAGGCTCGCTTCCCGGCCAAAACCGCCGGCCCCGATAATTACCAGTTTATTATTCACCGTCATTCCTCCCGGAGCCCATAAATTCAGGCATTGTTGCTGAACCATCACCGCTTATCCCTTCCGCTTTTAATACCTTTAATACAGTCATATATAATATTTTTAAATCAAGCAGAAAGTTCTTGTTATCAACATACCAAACATCAAGTTCAAACTTTTCTTCCCAGCTGATCGCATTTCTGCCGTTTACCTGGGCCCAGCCGGTTATCCCCGGTTTAACTTCGTGCCGCCTGGCCTGTTCGGGGCTGTAGCGTTCCAGGTACTGCATTAAAAGCGGTCGCGGCCCAACAAAACTCAATTCACCCTTCAGCACATTAAACAGCTGAGGCAGCTCATCCAGGCTGAAGCGGCGCAATAACCTGCCCAATCCAGTCAGGCGTTTTTCATCAGGTAGCAGCCTGCCGTCACTGTCCCGTTGATCGGTCATAGTTCTGAATTTATACAAGTCAAAGGGTTGACCTCCAAGGCCGGGCCTTTTTTGCCTGAACACTACCGGCCTGCCCATCTGTGCTCTAATCAACAAGGCCAGGATGATCATCACCGGGGCAAAGAGGATCAATAAAATAATCGATAAAATAAGGTCAAATAACCTTTTCAGCATAATTTAAATCAACCCCATTGCCCTGTTGATCACTTCGTTAACTTTGTGAACATCATATTTCTCTTCGGCAATACGTCTGCTTTCCCTGCCCATCTGTTCAACCAGGGCGGGGTTCTTAATGAAACGTTCCATCGCTTCAGCTAAAGCCTTGCTGTCTTTAACGGGCACTAAAAAGCCGTTCACCCCGTCCTCTACCGTTTCCCGGCAGCCGGGGGCATCAGTGGTGATGATCGGCCGGCCCATCGCCATCGCTTCGAGAACAGATCGGGGTGTTCCTTCACGGTAGAAAGATGGCAATACAAAAACCGAGGATCCTGTAAGATACAGTTTAACATCATTTGTACGTCCATAAACTTCGACAACACCCTCAGTTCTCCAATTGTCGACCACGTCACGGCTGATTGTATCAGCACTATTATCAAAAGACCAGCCGATCAACTTAAACACAACTGTCGGGTACTTAAGTTTGATAGCTTTTGCAGCTTCAACATATTCTTTAAAGCCCTTTTCATGAAGAAGCCTGGCAATCATTAAAAAAACAACAGGTTCAGTAATTAACGGTTTAACTTTGTAAAAATCAAGGTTAACCCCAGATCCGTTGATCATGATTATTTTACTTCGATCAACAAGCTTATTAGCTACAAAGTAATATGAATCATCTTGATTTTGAAAAAAGACATGTTTATTACGTTTCAGCCCGATTCTATATAACACTGAAACAATACTTTTTATAAACAGGCCTTTAAAGCTATTTCTATTGTACACTTTACCTAAACCGGTTATCATTGAAAATACATTACACCTGCGATAAAAAAGAGCTGCTATAGATCCATAAATCACCGGTTTAACAGTATAAAGCAATACTAGATCAGGCTTAATCACCTTTAACAGCCTGATCAAAGAAATGACATATAAAAAGTCCAGAACCGGATTTATAGAATCTCTAGCTAAGTTTGCATTCAAATAATCAACACCCATATCCTGCAGTTCTTCCCTGACTTCATTATCGGGTGCTACAGCAGTAACTTCATGTCCCATTGCCAGCCAACTTTTTATTAAATCACCTCGAAACTGAACCAGTGAAAAACCAAAACCGGCAACGATTAATATTCTCATCCTGCAGAAACCTCCGCATGATCAGACTTTTTATCATTTAACAATCTACCTTTAATTGATTCAAACATGGATGATAACGATATCGAGGCCATTATTATTACAAATGGCGCTATTTTCAATTTATGACGCCAGGCAGTTCCGTAATTAACAGTTCCCCATGAAAACATAAATATTATGGTAAATACAATAATGAGCATTGCAATATAAGCGACTCTTTTCTGTTTGGTTACTTTACCGTAGCCAAAAACACTTAAGATGATCATAACAATATATGAAATATTCTCGAAAAACATCGCTAAATCTAACTTATTTTCAATCATCCAGGGGAATGGTGCAAGTAAAAAGTATAGAGCTCTTATTGGTGTTTGCCGAAGCACATCAAAATAACTGAAAGGAACCAGGTCTTCCAGGTACTGTGTGCGCCCCACCCTGCGATTGCTCACCAGGCTTTGAAAAGTATCCAGGGAAACTAAATCATTTATCGAAGCAGGGAACCTGTAGGTTATAACATCCACATTAAACAGGATGAAAACAAATAATGATAAACCAACAATCACTATTACATTCTTAAGGGTAATTCTGAAAGTTTGTCTGATCGGATTATACAAAGCAAAAAGAAAGTATTGAATCCAACTAATCAGCAGCATCGCACCATGAAATATGCCAGCACAAATAGACATAACACCAGAAAGTGCCATAGATTTATATCGGCCTTCTTCAACCCAATCTATAAAAAAGTAAAATGAATAAAGTACAAAAAACAACATGTAAACTTCACGTAATATCACAGCTGAAAAAAGGTTAAGAGTAGGAAAAAGAGTAGCAATTGTTAAAGCAAGATAAGCGGCAATTTTAGAAGTGGTTAGCTTTAATGTAATCCGGTAAATAATAAATACAATTGCTACACCAAAGACTACGCTAAACAACTGGATTAAAAATGGCACTCTGCCAAAAATGAAGTATAATGCCCCGATAAAAGCCGAATAATAAAAAGCACCTGTTGCCCTGGGAGCACCTTCACCTGCTATCCATGCTTGCGCATTTTGCCAACCTGCAAGTTCAAACATACTTGAATCGGAACCGGGGCCTACCAGTTCAATTGCTGTATTTGCCTGTAGCAAGGCTAATATCAGCCTTATGATAAAAGCTGCCAATAACAAGTAGCGAAGCACTCTGTCTTCAATAATTAAAATAATCAAAGTGGTCATTAAAACTAATGTCATTATAAATAAATGCACTGCCCAGCCATCAATAATAGAGTAATATAGACTAAGAACGAAATAAGCTACAAGCAATAACTTATGAATGTAAGCTCTTTTATATGATCCGATCTGTTCCACAATATACCCCGCTTCTACTTTTTAATACGCCCCGGCCATGAACTCCCGATAAATACTTTCCCATTCATCTACGATTTTATCAATAGCATAGAATTCAGTAATATGCGCCAAACCCTTTTGACCCATTAAACTTCTTTCTAAAGGCGGTAGATTCATTAGCTGGAGCATCCTTGCAGCTAAGGCAGCTGGGTTTTTTGGAGGAACAAGGTAGCCGGTTTCGCAATCAACAACCACCTCACTGTTACCACCAACATCAGTTACTACTAGTGGCAATGAACTGGCAGAGGCTTCTAAAAGAACAATCGGTAAACCTTCCCAGGCTGATGACATCACGTAAGCATCAGCAATTCTCATTAACCAGGGAATATCCTTTCGAACTCCTAAAAGATACACCCTATTTATTAAATCTTTGGCAGAAATTATCTGTTCAATCTCAGTCTTTTGCGGACCTTCACCTGCAATCAACAAGATAACTTCGGCATTTTTTTCTACTATTTTTTCAAATGAGTCTAGTAAATTTAGATAATCTTTCTGTGGAGTTAATGAGCCCACAGCCAGAAATACAAAGCGACCTTTTGTGTCGATTGGCAAATGTTGCTCGTTAGTGTCTTTCTTGTAATTATTAAAAGCAGAGACATCTATTCCGTTGGGCAAGTATCGTGATCTTTCAGGTGACACTGCTTTATATTTAAGATACTTTTTCAATCCTACTCTGCTAACCTGTGTAGTCAGGTTAGCCAACCTGTCTGTCACTCTATATAGATAAAGCCTTGAAGTTGCATTCTTTTT
>CAZCHW010000115.1:0-6465 GCA_964498375.1 uncultured Syntrophomonadaceae bacterium
CGATCTGTTCCGGGATAAAGCGCGGATCATCGCACAGGGAGGTAACTTCTTCTGCCCTGGCCCGGTTATAATCGGAGATAACGATCTTTTCAGCCCACTCACTTTCCCTGCCTGCGTGCTTGATGATCATGGCTGCAGATTGTCCGACTCCGCCTGATCCGATAATTAAAAGTTTCAAGTCTCTTCCCTCCGTTTTTAGTTATTGACAGGAAGCGGTATGCAGTAAGCACAAGCCGCTTCCTGATCGTTTAACTTACGAGGTTTTTTGCCAGAAAAATTTTGGTATGTTGGTCATATCTTCGCCATCCTGGCTGAGCATCGGTTTTGGTGGATGTGATTTTTGGGTTGCCAGTGATACAATAACCAGGGTCAGAAAGCTGATAATTGCCGCGGGAACCATGGCAATAAATATTGCATCTTCTTCGAAAAAGTCTGTGGCCGGCATAGCCCAGAACCAGAATAAGATTATCCAGGAAACCAGGCCGGTGAAAAACGAACTGATTGCTCCGGGAGTGTTTGCTTTTTTCCAGAACATCCCGATAATGTAAGCCCCGGCAATTGTGGCCAGCTGGATTCCGCCGGATAATACAATCAATTTATAAACTGTTTCGAAATAGAGGGCTATAGACATGGCCAGCAGGGCAGTGATGGGGACGAAAATTCTTACTACCCTGAGCACCTCTTTGCTTGTACAGTCTGGCTTAATATTGCGGTAAATGTTATGACCGACCAGGGTTGACACGATCAAAACATTGTCTCCGGAAGTGCTGACTATCGCTGCAGCAAGCGAAACAATGAAAAGGATGCTGGCCCAGGGCGGCAGGTAATTATAGGCAGCCCAGGGCAGTACGTTTTCGGCCTGGGTTTCAATATTCATTACCGTATCCATCGCCCCGGTGGTGAAAACAGCGATGCCGATTAAAACTGGGATCATGCCAATGGTCAGGTAAAGTACGCCGCTGGTGAGGAAACCGGCGACAGCAGTTTTTTCATCCTTGGCAGCAAGGGCGCGCTGCATCAGAACCTGGCTCGGGACGTCACCCAGCGACAGGGTGACCCAGGCTGAAATATAAAGCAGGACAGCAAGCAGGCCAACATAGCCAAGATATCCGCCGTCGGCTTCGCTCTCAATTTTCATTGACCAGGTTGGCAGTTCGGCCCAGTTTTCCCCGTTAGCAATTAATTCGCCCAGGCCGCCAACTTCGCCGAGTGCAGCGGGCAGCAACACTAAGAGCCCGACGATGATCAGGATAAAACCAATCATGTCTATCCGAGACAGGGCCCACAAACCACCGAAAGCAGTAACAACTATGATAGCGATCGTGGCAATTACTACTGCTGTTCCCATGCTGAATCCGGTGGTCAGGTAAACAATGATGCCCAGGGCGACCAACTGTCCGCCGAGCCAGGCAATAGCCGAAAGAATCTGAATAATTGTATATAGCATGCCGCTGAAATAGCCGTAGCGGTTATTGAAAAAGTCTGTTACCGTAGTATATTTTGCTTTCCTCATCCGGAAAGCAAAGAAGATTCCGATTATCACCATGCAGAAGGCAGGTGCCCAGGGATCAAAAATAATCCCCTGCATTCCGTAAAGCAGGGCATAACCGGCTGCACCCATCATTGCTCCGGCGCAGATCCAGGTGGCAATAATCGAGGGAACCATAAAGATGAAGTTCAGGCTTCTTCCTGCAACACAGAGATCGTCTGCTTCATGAACCCTGCGGCTGTAGAAAACACCAAGTGCGATAATAACCAACATATAAATGCCAAGAAATAACAAGATCCAGTTTGCAGTTGAAAAAACATGTAAGATACTGTCTTCCATTTATTCAGTCCTCCCAGTTTTTAAGTGGTAAAGCAGTTAGCCGAAAAATATTATCCTATTGGCTAACCCCCGGCAACGCGGGGATTGACCACAACTACTTCACCTCCTCTGAGGGTGGTCTCGGGGTTGGACTTCTGACCATCGATTTGAATAAATGAGATCGAGGAGGCGGGAATCTTCAGTTGTTCGGTTAGCGCTTTAACGGTAATGGCATCCTGGTTATATTCAAGTTCCACCTGTTCATGGTGGCTACCGTATTTTTTTAGAGGGCCCTTTAACTGGACAGTTATGATCATTATTAACCGCCTCCTCTTAGATTAGATTCTTTACAGGTTCAGCTCTTTTTTCTTGGTTTCTGTAATCATGCCGTTTTCATCCCAGCCGCGCAGCTGATAATAATCGCTGAGCATTTTTTGATAATCTTCACGAGGCAAAAGTTTGCCTTCGGTAACGCCGGTGGTCAATTTTTCGTTATGGATCCTGGCCGGCAGATAGTCGTCATCTTTTTTAAACCCTTCGCGCTCATTAAAGAGGCGGGCCAGGTTGTAGACGCGTTCGCCGATCCTGGTCAAATCTGCGGCGGTCAGTTCACGTTCCAGCAAGAGACTTAATATTTCAGCCATCCGCTCGGTGCTGAGGGCCCAGAAGTCGCAGAAAATTGCAGAATACTTAACAGCATTGTCATCCTGCAGATCGATAACCAGCCGAGCTTTACCTTCACTGGTAAAAGGATCGACATCGCCGAATGCTTCAACAGCAGTCGGCCATGCTCGCATATGGCAGGCCCCGCGATCGGCAGTGGCATAGGCCAGACCCTGTGCCCATGATCCGCGTGGATCATAACCTGGAATTTCCAGCCCTTTGATTTCCATGGCAAAATCGCTGCCACCGAACTTGGCAGCCATGGCTTTAACGCCCAGGGCCAGGTCGGCGCCAACACCTTCACGTTTGGCGATCAGGCCGGGCATTTTCAGGAAATTGTCCACATCGCCAAAACGAATGCCAAAGTCATGGATTCCTTTTTCGGTTAATTCCATGGCGAAAGCAACTACATTGCCTGCCGAAATAGTGTCAAGGCAGTAATCATCACACTGGCGGTTAAATTCAATAACCGCTTCCAGGTTGCCGATACCACAGTTGGAACCGCAGAGGGCCAGGGTTTCATATTCAGGGCCTTCTACCTCGGTTTTCCCTTTTTTAACATAATTGCTGCAAGCCAGCGGGCAGGCGAAGCAGGCTTTTTTCGCTTTTAACACTCCCTTGACAGCTTCTGAATCGATATTTTTATATTCATCGAAAGTTCCGGTTTGGAAGTTGCGGGTCGGCAGGATTCCGGTCGAATTTGAAAGCTCGACAATCATCGGAGTACCGTCGGTATAGGCCCACATGTTGTCGTCGGTCATGGTGTCTTCCTGTTTGATTTTGTTCATTGCGGCAGAAAATTTTCGGATGTTGGGCATCTCCAGTCCACCACTGCCCCAGACGGAAATCGCCTTCAGGTTTTTACTGCCCATTACTGCGCCGATCCCGCCGCGACCGGCCTGGCGGTATAATTCTGAGCTGATACAAGCCATGGACAGCAGGTTTTCACCAGCCTGGCCAATAGCCAGTGTAATTACATCATCTAGCTCTTCGGCAAGCAGGTGTTCTGTTTCATGAGCACCTTTGCCCCAGAGACCGGCGGCGCTGCGCATTTCAACAAGATCATCTTCAATATAGAGGTAAACCGGCATCTTGGCTTTACCTTCAATAATCACAGCGTCATAACCGGCATATTTCAGTTCGGGAGCAAAATGACCGCCGATCGAGCAGTCGAGAATAGTGCCGGTTGCCGGTGATTTAGCGGCAACAGCCAGTTTTCCGGAATTAGGAACGATTGTTCCGGTTGTCGGACCGGTCATCAGGATCAACTTGTTATCGGGAGAGAGGGGGTCAGTGCCCGGCTTCAATTCTTCATAGAGATACTTAATGCTTAAACCTTTCCCACCTAGATAATCCATTGCCCATTCTTTGTTTAAGGGCTCTTTTGTCGCTTTACCGGTACTTAAGTCTATTCTTAGTACAGTTCCGGTGTAACCCATTATTCTGTCACCTCCTCAAAGGTCAGTGCTTCAGTGGGGCACCAGTTGGCACAGCTGCGGCATTGAACGCATACCCCGATTCCTTTCTCTTTCTTGACAATTACCTGGTTCGGGCAGATATCGACACAGAGGCCGCAGTCGGTACAAAGCTCTTCCAGAAAAGCGAGCCGGCCGTTTTCTTTCAAAATAATTGCTTTGACCGGGCAGGCTTCAACACATTTCAGGCAGAGGTCACAGACCTGGGCATCGACAACCAGCCCTTCGCGGTCATAAACCGAGGTGACAACCAACCGGGCCAGCCGCGGGTTGAAGACTTCCTCATTCTGGGCGCTGCAGGCCAGGTGACAGAGCTTGCAGCCTATACATTTTTCAGCATGAAACACTAGCGCTTTCAAACATAATCCTCTCCTTTCCTTTTTCCTTATTTATGGTGAGCAGCTGTTTTCCGAAACTCTTCTGATAACCTTTTCCAACACCTCCAGAACCTGATCAATCTCGTCAATCTTAATCGTCAGGGGCGGTTCTATTCTGATCGCCGCGGCATTATTCAGGGTGCCGGCTACCAAAATTCCGTTGGCGAACAGACCTCTGGCAATCCTGTAGCCGGTTTGATCATCGGCAAATTCAAGGCCGATTAACAATCCCCTGCCCCGGACTTCCCTGAGCGCAGGATATTTACGGGCGATCCTCTTTAATTTAGGTAAAATATAGTTTCCCTTTTCGGCGGCCTGTTCTATTAAACCTTCATCAAAAATTACATTTATCCCGGCGATTGCCGCAGCACATGCTAAAGGGTTTCCCCCGAATGTGCTCGAGTGAAGGAAGGGGTTGGGGATCATTTTAGCCCAGATTTCACTGGTCGAGATAAAAGCGCCAATTGGCATCACCCCTCCGCCAAAAGCTTTACCCAGGCAGAGAATGTCGGGGGTAATCCCGTAATGTTCAATGGCAAACAGCATGCCGGTTCGGCCCATCCCGGTCTGAACTTCATCGATAATCAGCAGGGCCCCAGAGTCGTCGCAAATTTCCCGGACCTGGACGAAGTAATCATCAGGTGGAACTACCACGCCGCCTTCTCCCTGGATCGGTTCCAGTATTACTGCTGCAACTTCGTGGCCAACTGCCTGGGAAGCAGCTAAGGTGTTACGCAGGGTTGTGGCATCGCCATAGGGGACGTGTTGAAAGTAGGGCAGCAGCGGTAAAAAGGGGAGGCGATAGTCGGCTTTACCGGTGGCGCTTAACGACCCGAGCGATTTGCCGTGATAACTGCCCAGGGCAGCGATTATTCCAGGCCGGCCGGTATGCATCCGCGCAAGTTTCAAGGCTCCTTCAACTGATTCAGTCCCGCTGTTGGTAAAAAAACTATATTGTAAATCTCCCGGAGTGATCATCGCTACCAGTCTTGAAAGCATTGCCCGCAGTGGATCGAGCAGCTCCTGGCTGTGCAGGGCCTGCCGCTTGAGCTGATTACAAACCGCGTTTACCACCCGGGGGTGGCGGTGTCCCAGGTTATATACTCCGTAACCACCCAGGCAGTCAATATACTGACGGCCCTGCAGATCGGTAAAGCCGGTTCCCGAATCTTCCCATTCGACAGCGGCATAGTTGTTTGAAACGGCTTTCCGATATTCAAGAAAACCGGGATTGCAGTTTTCCCGGAACCCTTCCAGGGTTTCACTGGTCACCCAATCTTTCTCCTCGTCATTAAGTTCGTTTTTGCCTATGAAATCAAGAATTTTGCTTGAATAGGAGACAACAGATTCAGGTTTATAACCCACAGTTCAGAGGCTCCTTTATTCCGAATTAGTCGCAGACCAGCCTGTCCATAGTTTACCTTATAATATTATGCAAAAATAATGCCAATTCCTGCTTGGGCCAACTACTGTAAATTTTCCAGGTTTTACAGGCTAAAGCCCGATATCACAAGACGATAAATTGCCTGTTCTTCTCGAATTTGAGATTTTTTCGGGTTGAAATAAAAAAGCAGGCAGGTTATCTGCCGGTAATGAAGAACTATTCATAATTACTGAACAAGTATAATCTTGTCAGTTGGAGGGATAATATGTCCGGTTTAATGCATATTCAGACAATGGTTCAGGATCTGGCCGAAGCAATAGCTGCAGCCCTATCGGTTGAAGCGGAAATTGTTGATCATGAATTGACTGTTGTCGCCGGCAGCGGTTTCTATCGCAAAAAAATAGGCCAGAAGGAAGAAATGGGCCGGTTGGACAGTGATTTTCTCTATGCCCGGACTTTGCGCAGCGGTAAATCGTTTGTGGTGGCTGATCCGATCAGTGATCCCAGGTATGATCCCTCCTCCCTGGAAGGGACAACCCCGGAGATGGCGGAAATTTGTTCCCCTATTATTATGGACGACAGGATTATCGGGGTGATCGGGTTGGTTGCTTTCAGCCAGGACCAGAAGAAAATTTTACTTTCAAAAACTGATGCTGTTCTTTCATTTCTCCAGCACCTGAGCCGGTTCCTGGCTGCAAAAGTATCGGAAAGTGAAGCAGTGGAACGTTTAACTATTTTATCTAATGAACTTACGGCAAT
>CAZCHW010000116.1:0-6440 GCA_964498375.1 uncultured Syntrophomonadaceae bacterium
TGTATGGATTGCTCTGCTGCGAAAACCTGCGACTATACCGAAAATAACGAAGATTGCTGGGGTAATGTGCCATCCTGTGCTGACTGTCTCTGGTCACAGGGGATTGTCCGCTGCCCGTAAAAAATGCCGGCACCCTTGAAGGTGCCGGCATTCGTTTAGTATTGTTCAGCCTCCTGCCACTGCGGGGAAAAGGGCGATTTGATCGCCATCTTCCAGGGTGAAGTCGCGCGTTCGCGCTTTATACCTGATAAATATCTGCTTTACTTCTTCACCAGGCACTTCCAGTTTGTTGAGCAGTTCAGCAACAGAAGTTCCTTGCGGTACTTCAACAGTAAAAGGGCTGTTGCCCTGCCCTGCCGGGTTGTAACCGGACAGGGTCGCATAGAGGCGTACCTTAACCTGGATCATCGATTACCCTTTCGTATCTTACTTATCCCAGAAAGAATCAAGTTCTTCATCGGATATATCCCAGACGTGATTGTGCGGTGGAAGCTTCTCGTAGGTCATAAATTCCGGGGCCCGGTCCGCTTCCTTGCCGATACCAGCCCTGCAGTTGAAGTCTCTTTCCAGGCGCAAGATCTCGTCACCGATTTTAGTGACATCATCAGCGCTGTAAGTTGTGCCAAGCATGGCGTTTACAGTTTCAATTACACCCTCAAAACCGGTTGTGATGTCGAGAATCGGGAAGGCGATAAAGAGGCAGTAACCGCTGGCATCAATGAATGCAGTGGTCTGCTGAAATGCCTTGGATAGACCAATTTTATCCTTGGTCGATAAGGGCTCGGCCTGCCCGCCGACGGCAAGAATTTCCGGGGCGATGGTGTAACCGGCAGTGTGGTCCGCACCCATAGTTGAGGTGATATATGTAACACCAATTCCCTTGACTGCCCGCGGTTCATAGGCCGGCATTCCCTGACGTTTAACAGTTGGTATACGGGTTACACCATATGCTTCACCGGCAAACTGGGCACCCTGGCCGAGAATATGGCCGAGCGGACTGCGCTTGTACAGTTCGTTTAACAGTTCAATGGCCTTTTCCCCGTCACCAAATTCAGCCAATCCCGCTTCCATCGCGACACCGAGCATAACCCCGGCTTCAATAGTATCGACCCCGAGGTCATTGCAGATGCGAATTAACTCGGCTACTTGATCAAGGTTATCAAGGCCCAGGTTGGCCCCAAGTGACCAGGCTGATTCATATTCAACACAGGAAACATGCTCTGAACCGTCTTCCTTGGCATAAACATTGGAGCAGTGGATAATGCAACCGGGATGACAGCTGTGCCCCATCATTCCGGCTCCTCCCCGCTTCTGTGCCGCTTCGGCCAGCGCTTCACCGCTGATCTTGGATGCGCCGTCAAAATGGCCGGATCGGAAATTGTTGGTCGGTAATCCGCCGGCTTCGTTGAGGATATTAACCAGAACGGCGGTGCCAAAACTGTTCAGGGCCCCACCTTTTTTGGTAACATCATGTGATAAAATAGCGTCGGCCAGCTTCTTTTGCCCCGCTTTAAAAGCTTCTGGATCTTTCGGTTTTACGCCCGGAGCATTGGTATCATCGAGCACAATAGCCTTCAGACCCTTGCTGCCCATCACTGCGCCCAAACCGCCACGTCCGGCATAACGGGCCGGTCGGCCTTCCGGGTCGTTAAAAGCCAGGCCGGCCATGGCCATTTTAGCTTCTCCGGCGGGACCGTTAACAACAAAAGCGGTCTTTTCGCCGTACTTTTCCCAGAGCATTTTCGCGCAATCATATGTACCTTTATCTTTAATGTGATCAGCCGGAACCAGTTTTCCGCCATCTACATTGAGTTCAAGCAACCAGCTTTTATCATCATCAACAATTCCCTCAAGAACCAGGGCAGCATAACCCATACGAGCCATTTTCTGCGGGAAGGGCGAACCGGCATTGGCCTCTTTGATACCACCCGTGAGGGGCGATTTTCCGCCAACAGAAATCCGGCCCGAGTTTGGTGCATGCGTTCCTGTCACCATCCCTGGAGCAAAGACAAGCTTATTGTTCGGTCCAAGTGGATGACAACCGGCAGGAACCTCATCACAGACCATTAGTGAGGTTAACCAGCGTCCTCCCTTACCTTTGTACTTCTCCGGCAGCGGTTCAACGGTCACCTTTTTTTCAGTCATGTTAACACGTACAAGCTTATCCATACGAGATCCTCCTTCTTTATTTATATTTTATTTTAAGGAATCCGGACTAAACAGTACCCGGACCAAAGACCCTGCAAATATTGCAGGATCGTTTCTTAAAGTATAGCACTAGAGCAAAAAGTCTGTCAATTGCGAAGACATTGCAAAATAATTCAGCAATTTACGCCTAATTTAGTTTTTAATACTGGTTCACAACCCTTTTGTTCCCACCCAAAACTAGCCAGGGGACGGTTCTGTGGCCAATTTTTGATCATTCTTCCGCTTATAAGTTATATGGGCAGATTCAGGTTAACTCACCCAGTGTAAAAAAACTAGCCAGAGAACCGTCCCCTGGCTAGTTTTGATTAGTTGAGGAAGTAGCGCAGGAGGGCGATTAGGGTCATGCCGGACAGGACGGTGGCGAAGAGGTTGCGGGTAAAGAAAGCTACTGCGAAAACGGGGATCGAAACCCAAAAGGCCGGGTTGGTGCGGACAGCCAGGTCGATAGAACCTGCGGGAGCGAAAAGCGACGGCGCCAGCAGGGCTGCGAGTACGGCCACGGGAACATAGGAAAGCCAGAGGATTACCGGCCGGGGCAGGTTGCGCCGCGAAAGGAAGAGCATTGGCAGGGCCCGCGGGATAAAGGTTACCAGGGAAGTAAGAAGTATCAGCAAGACTATTTCAGGCATCCCGCTCCCTCCTCTCGCCTTTTTTACCGGGATCAACCATTTCTGAAACTGTTTCAGCCAATAGGTTATCCCTCTCATCACGGTGCTGCATTATTGCGCCGACAGCAGCGGCGATTACGGTAGCAAGGATAATGTAGAGCTGGTTAAAACCGAGCAGGTAGAAGAACAGCCCGAGGGCGGCAGCCAGCAGGGCGATATAAAGGTGGCGCTTCATTTCAATTTGCATCACCAGCAGGGCAATAAACATGGCCGGCAGGGCATAATCGATACCGAATGCAGCGTTATCGAAGCTGAACATGCCCCCGAGCCAGGCGCCAAGAATAGTACCGAATATCCAGGCCAGGTGGGCAGAATGGTTTAAGGAAAAAAGTTCGATTGCCCGCGGAACCCCGTGTTTGCGAAAGTGATTAGAATGAACGGCAAAGGATTCGTCGGTAATTTCGTAACTGAAGATTGCTTGCTGCCACGGTTTAAGGTGGCCAAGATGCGGCGCCAGGTAAGCGCTCATCAGCAGGTGGCGCAGGTTAACCATGAATACAGTGGTGGTGATTGCAGCTATGGTTGCCCCGGCGTCGATCATCCCGACAGCTATCAGCTGGGCAGATCCGGCAAAGAGAAATAAAGACATTCCGGCTGCGCCAGCCAGGTTTAGACCAGCCGTTGTAGCCAGGACACCAAAGGCAAAACCGATCGGCAGGTAGCCAAGCATGATAGGAACAGCCCTGACCGTGCCGGCCAGGGCTCCTTTAGCTTTATGTTTCTTATTATTTATCGCGCTGTTTACCTCTTTGTTCAACTAATCACCTTAAGATGTTGGTCAGCAAAGTTTGAATACTGCATCGCCTTCACGAACTCTGTCTTTAACTTTCAGACCGACAAGATCACCGGGCCGCGCCGTTTCAATATTCTGGTGTTCAACCTGCATTGACTTAACATTTTGCTCCAGGTCGGTTGTTGAACCGACAATGGCAATACGCTCGCCTGCTTTCAGCTCTTCATCGAGCTGGATAATGGCCACACCAATCTTACTGTAGAAATGGATTACCCGGCCTATTTCCTGTCGTTCCATGGCAAAGAACACATCCTTTCGGAATATTTTATAAAGGATTTCGCCAACCGTGTTCTTTTACCTTTATTCTGTAGTAAAGTTAGTAAACTTAAATATATTGATCCAGTTTATCACTTAAGGATTGCTTGCTCATTGCCCCGGTGTAATTGTCAATCACCTGACCGTTCTTGATTAAAAACATGGCGGGAATGCCCATAACTTCATATTTCTGGGCCAGATCAGAGTTTTCATCTACGTTAATTTTGACTACTTTTAAGCGACCGTCATTTGCTGCCGCCACTTCTTCCAGAACCGGGCCGAGCATTTTGCAGGGGCCACACCAGGGTGCCCAAAAATCGACTAAAACAGGCAATTCGGCCTGCAATACCTCTTGCTCAAATTGCGCCGCGTTAATTTCTTTTACCAAACCAGCCATAGCAAAATTCCTCCTTATTTATTCTTGATAGCATCTTGTCTTGTATGCTTGCTAAGTTTATTCTACACCAGTGAGTCCGCAAGGGTCAACCAAACATTACATTATTGTAATATAATAAACTTATGGCCTCCTCGGCAAAATGACGCTAGACCAGAAGCCGGCTGAATCAGGGTAAAATAACCTTCTTTTTGCGGGCAGGGCAGGAATGTGGACAGGTTATATTGAATTTGTAAGTTTGTGCCCGGTTGAAACTAACCGCAGCAACAATATTGACAGCCCGGAGGTTGTAACAGATGTGGAATTTAAAGTATGAAACAATGGAACGGGAACGGCTGGAAACAGTCCAGTTTTTACGGCTTAAGCAAACCCTGGAGCGTGTATACCAGCTGGTCCCTTTTTACCGCAACAGTTTTAAGAAAGCTGGAGCTGAACCGGGTGATATTCGTTCGCTGACCGACCTTGGCCGTTTGCCCTTCACGGTTAAAAACGACCTGCGCGACAATTTTCCCTACGGCCTGTTTACTGTTGACCTGAACGAGGTAGTGCGTATCCACTCATCTTCCGGCACCACCGGTATTCCCACGGTGGTCGGTTACACGAAAAATGACCTCGATGTCTGGGCTGAACTGATGGCCCGCACTCTCACCGCCGGTGGAGGAAGCAGTGAGTCGGTTGTGCATATCGCTTATGGTTACGGCCTGTTTACCGGTGGGCTTGGCGTGCATTACGGGGCGGAAAGAATCGGGGCTACAGTAGTACCAATTTCAGGTGGCCAGACCAGGCGTCAGGTAAAAATGATGCGCGATCTGGGCACAACCCTGCTCGCCTGCACCCCCTCCTACGCCCTTTATATTGCCGAAACGATTGAAGAGATGGATTTGACACCCGGCGATCTGCAGCTGCGCTCGGGCATTTTTGGTGCCGAACCGTGGTCTGAAAGTATGCGTAAAGTGATCGAAGAAAAGCTGCAGATTGATGCTTTCGATATCTACGGTTTAAGTGAAATTATTGGCCCGGGAGTGGGGTTTGAGTGCTGTGCCAAGGCGGGACTGCATATCAGCGAAGACCATTTTATCCCTGAAATTATTGATCCTGCCAGCGGACAGGTGCTGCCAGACGGCGAAGTAGGCGAGCTGGTGATCACCACGGTCAGCAAGGAAGCCCTGCCGATGGTACGCTACCGTACCCGCGACATCACTACCCTGCACCGCGAAGTATGCGGATGCGGACGGACTCATGTGCGGATGGATAAAGTGAGCGGACGTAGTGACGATATGATAATTATCCGCGGGGTAAATGTATTTCCTTCACAGGTAGAAAGTATTTTGCTGGAGATGGGTGAAACGGAGCCGTACTACCAGCTGGTTGTCGACCGGATTGGTTCACTCGACACCCTGCAGGTATTGGTTGAAGTTTCCGAGCAGATGTTTTCCGACCAGGTGCGGGGGCTGGAAACCCTGGAAAACAAGATTCACCAGGAGATTGACAACCTGCTTGGAGTTACTGCCGATGTGCGACTGGTAGAGCCGAAGAGCATCCCGCGCAGTGAGGGCAAAGCCCAGCGGGTTATTGATAAGAGAAATTTATAGAATTGTGGAACCAGCCAGTAAAATTACGAAGGAGGTTTTATTATGATCAAGCAGATTTCCGTATTTCTAGAAAATAAATCGGGTCGCCTGGTACGGATTGCCCAGGTTCTCGGCGAAGCGGGGATTAACATTCGCGGACTTTCGATTGCCGACACATCAGATTTTGGGATCCTGCGGATGATTGTCGATCAACCGGACAAGGCAATCGCCGAGCTAAAAGATAAAGGAATTATGGCTACAGTAACCGAGGTAATTGCTATGGAAGTGCCGGATACACCGGGCGGTCTGGCCAGAGTTTTGGCCTACATGAACGATGCCGGCATTAATATTGAGTATCTCTATTCTTTCATCGAAAAACCTACCACCAATGCAATTATTATGATGCGGGTGGAGCAAATTGAAGAAGCCCTGACAGTGCTGAAGAAAAATGATATACCGATTGTAACGGGAGATCGAATCTACAGTTTTTAACGGATCTAACAGGAGTTGAAATATAATGGAACGCGATTTTTTAAAGAGCGCTGCGCGTA
>CAZCHW010000117.1:0-2871 GCA_964498375.1 uncultured Syntrophomonadaceae bacterium
CGAAGGTGAGGAGAAATGGCTCCTCGATTTTACACAATTATATGGGCTTAACTTATATTCTATTGTCTAATAATTAGTGGTGGTATATAATTACAATATCCATAAAATAATGGATGAATCTACCATTGTTATCCATAAAAAAATCGAGGAGGTCGGTCAGTGGCTAAATCACTATTTGACGTGGAGGCCGGCGATTTTATCTCTGTCTATGACCGGGATTTTATTGTCGATCAGATTTACAGGCTTGGTAGTGGTCAGACTGTTCAAGCGAATTACCGTCTCAGGGATGGTCAGGATGTTAAATGGCTCGCTCTAAGAAACAGTGATACTGGTGATCAGATTTATCTTGGCGAGGAGTTAATTTTAGGCGTTGACCAAACGGGTGATTTGATTACGGTTGATGAGCAGCTATTTCGCCGTGTAAAAGAAACCGAAGGACGTGCGATCGGTTCTTCTTCTGCCGGTTACCCCCGTTATATTAATTTAACTTATCTTGATTACGCCGCTGCAAGCGGCGCTTTATATATGTTCATTCAAAAAAGTGATGAGGGCCGGATAGTTTTTTCGGGTGAACCAGTTATAAACAGCGCTATTATGGTTTTTCCAAAACCTAAATAAAACCTGAAAGGAGATTGTCAATGAGTATCCTAAACCGTTTTTCTGATGTTGTAAAATCGAATATCAATGCTCTGATCGACCGTGCCGAAGATCCTGCTAAAATGGCCAACCAGATTATCCTCGATCTGGAAAAGATTCAGAAAGAGGTAACCGAGGGTGTTGCAACAGCAATTGCTGAGGAAAAAAGGCTCAAAGAACTTGTTGAACAAAACCAGGGTGAAGTCGCACGCTGGGAAACCCGGGCAAGGGAAGCATTAAAAAGCGGGGAAGAAGATCTGGCCAGGGAAGCGCTGCAGCAAAAGCTGAAATTCACCGGTGATTATGAATCATTCCGGGCTCAACATGAAAAACAAGCAGCCGATGTTGACTTGCTGAAAGAAAATTTGCGCCAGTTAAAAGATAAAATTGAAGAAGCCCGTCGCCGCAGGGACAACCTGGTTGCTCGCAGTAACAGCGCCGAAACGCAAAAGAAAGTAGCTCAGGCAACCGGTACTGCTTCTGCGCTCGATGCAATGGGGAAACTCGATAAAATGGAGCGCAAGGTAAATCAACAGGCGGCAATGGCCGAAGCTTACCAGGAGCTGAATATAGCTGAAAATATGCATGCTAAATTTGAACAAATAGAACAGGAAAAAACCCTTGAAGATGAACTTGCAGCGTTGAAAGAAAGAGTAGAAGCTGGAGATAATTAGCAGTGATCAATACTATTCGGGGCGGCAGGTCCAATCGCTTACCGTCCCGGCGATAAAGGAGCGATAGAGGTGAGCTTTTTCAAGAAGCAGTTTCTTGATATTCTCGAATGGGAAGATTCAGGCCAGGAAATTTTGGTTTACAAATACCCGATGCAGGATAATGAAATTCAAAACGGCGGAAAGCTGATTGTCAGGCCGGGCCAGTGCGCAATCTTTGTCAACGAAGGTAAAATAGCCGATGTCTTTTTAGAGCCGGGAACCTACACCCTGAATACACAAACACTGCCGCTGCTTACAAATTTAAAAAGCTGGTCGTACGGTTTCAAATCACCCTTCAAATCGGATGTTTATTTTATCAGCACCAAACGCTTCATTGATCAAAAATGGGGGACTCCCCAGCCGGTTTTAATTCCTGATCCCAAGTTTGAACAGGTTGAAATTAAAGCTTTTGGTACTTTTTCTTTCCGGGTTATGGATCCGGCACAGTTGCTGATCGATGTGACCAGTACCAACCAGATTTACACAGTTGAAGATATCCGCGGCCAGCTGCGCAGTTACATTGTATCGAACTTTTCACCGATTGTAGCCGGGCAGGGGGTAACGGTTTCGCAATTGGTAGCCAACTACCAGATTATTGATGCCGCAGTGTTGGAAGCAGTTAATAAAAGATTCCAAAACCTTGGCCTGGAGATAATTTCTTTTACCACTCAGAACATTTCGCTGCAGCAGGAACTCCAGGAAGCAATGCGTAAGCGCTCTACCGTAAACATTATGGGAGATTTGAATACTTACAGCCAGGTTCAGAAAATGGAGGCCATGCGTGACAGTGTTAACAATCCGGGGATGAATTCAATTAACCAGGCTGGGATGGGACTGGGTATCGGTGCAGGAATGGGAGCAGCTATGGCCCAGGGTATGCAACAGCAAAGCGCCCAGCCACCCCAGGTTCAGCAACCGGCGGCTCAGGGGGCCGGTGCAAATATAGTCTGCAGCCAGTGCGGCACTACAGCTGCCCCGGGAGCGGCTTTTTGCAGTAAATGCGGCAGTAAACTTGAAGCGGAGCAGCCGCAGGTGAAATTTTGCACTCAGTGTGGAAGCGAAAACAGTCTTGATGCAGCTTTTTGCGCAAAATGCGGAAATAAACTGGCCTGAAGTCATAATTTAGCAGTGGAAAGGAGAATGGCAAAGTGATGAACCAGCATCAAAACCAGGCGCCAGAAGCGGCAGATAGTACAAATAGCAGTTCCTATAAGTGCTCCTCCTGCGGTGGAGACATGGCATTTGACCCGCAGGCGCAAACTTTAAAGTGTCCATTCTGCGGTAGCGTAGCAGAAGTTGAGGTAGAAATGAGGGCTATTATCGATCGCGATTTTGATCAGGCTGAAGAAGCGGCAAATATTAACTGGGGAGCGATAAAAAAAGTTTTTCACTGCAATAACTGTGGGGCAGATTCTATAATTGATGGAAACAGTACCGCCCAGTTTTGTGCCTTTTGCGGATCAACTCACATTATAAAATATGAAGAAGCAGCAGGGATTGCCCCGGAAGGGATGATTCCCTT
>CAZCHW010000117.1:2881-6401 GCA_964498375.1 uncultured Syntrophomonadaceae bacterium
AACCGCTGAAGAAAACTTTAACAACTGGATTAAAAAAAGATTTTTTGCCCCGGCGGCGCTGAAAACAACTTATCGCAAACAAAGTCTCAGTGGAGCTTACATACCTTTCTGGGCGTATAGTTGTGATGCAGAATCAAATTATACTGCTGAAGCAGGGAAACACTACTATGTTACTGAGAAAAAGCCGGTTAAAAAAGAGGGCAAGACAGAAATGGTCGAGCAAAAAGTTAAAAAGACCCGCTGGCAACCGGTTAGCGGTAATTTTAACCGGTCATTCAGGGATCTAATCATTAATGCATCAAAGCAAATAAAAAATGCAGTAATAGCCCGGGTAGAGCCATTTAAGCTTGATGAACTGGTTCCCTATGCGCCCGGTTATTTAGCCGGTTTTTTAGCTGAAAAATATAGCATTGGTTTGAAGGAAGGATGGGAAGAGGCCAGGAAAAGAATTGACCGTGATATCGAGAGTGGAATCAGAACGCACATCGGTGCTGACGAAGTACGCAATATCAAGGTAAATTCGGTTTATAAAAACCGCCGCTATAAGCACCTGTTGCTGCCAGTATGGATCTCTTCCTATACTTTCAACAACAAAATTTATCATTTTATGGTAAACGGTCAAACCGGTAAGGTTAGCGGAGAATCTCCTGTTAGCGCCGGTAAAGTAATAGCTCTGCTTGCTGCTATCGCTGCCGTAATAGCTCTGCTGATTATCCTGTTGTAAGTCAGGCCGGAGTCTGGTGGCCAGCGCTACAGCCGGCCGTTATCAAACAAAAAGAAGTGATCTAGCGGTGAAACAGTCAGATTTATATTTTGCCGACACCTATGAGGCAAACCGGACTAAGTTTCGAGATCTGATCTCTATTGTCAGAAATTACTGGCCCCGGGTGGAACATGACACCTGCCCGGTTAACGGGTCAGATCAAAAGCTGACGATAGATGTGATTAAAGCCCTTCCGCCGAAACAAACAAAAAACCTGATCATGTTTTCCACCGGCCTGCACGGTATTGAAGGTTATATTGGCGCAGCTGTACAGCATTTGTTTGTTGATCACTATCTTGACAGACTTAATTCATCTGATACTGGACTAATCCTGGTTCATGCAATTAATCCCTGGGGGATGAAACATCACCGGCGGGTTAATGAACATAATGTAGACTTAAACCGCAATTTTATTTATGGTGGGATCAACGATCCGGGCTTACTTAATCCGGCCTATGACAGGGCTATTTCTTTTCTTAATCCGTCTGAGAGCATGTCGTCATGCAACAATCCCCTCTTTTACCCAACCCTTCTTAGCAAAATATTCGCTATGGGCCCCGCCAGTTTCAGGGAAGCAGTTTTATACGGGCAGTACCGACATCCCCGGGGCTTATATTATGGGGGCAAAGGGGCAGAGCCATCGACTGCCTTTATGAAACAAATTTTCCAGGAGGCAGTTGTGCCTTATCAACGCATTTTATACCTGGATATGCACAGCGGTTATGGGCCGCGCTACCAAATGACCCTGATAAATTCAGTCCACGAAAAACGCAATTCTAAATCTTTGCAGGAAAGGTTCAATTACCCCCTGGTGGCAAAAACTGATCCAGAGGAATTCTACCCAATG
This sequence comes from uncultured Syntrophomonadaceae bacterium, assembly GCA_964498375.1. GTDB lineage: Bacteria > Bacillota > Dethiobacteria > DTU022 > DTU022 > JAABTH01. Next base: position 4,492 of record CAZCHW010000117.1, read on the forward strand.
CAAGGTGATATGGTAGATTATTTTTACCAGTATATGGACGACCATCATCAGGATAAATATTTTTACGGGACCAGTTTTGAATTTGGCACACTGGGCGAAGGGTTTAGCGCTGTTGCCCGCAGCCTGAAAGCAATGATCAATGAAAACCGGCTGTTCCATTATGGAGCAAAGAGTAAAAAAGTTAACGATTTGGTCAGGTATAATTTCGAAGAACTTTTTAACCCCACAGAACAGACCTGGAGACAGAAAGCACTGAAAGATGCGCGCCATGCTCTTGATGGCATTCTCAGGGCTGAGGAATTTCTGAAGTGAAATAAGCAAGATGGGGTTCAGTTGCCCTGAGATGTTATAATAAAGTATAGTTATTCTTAGAATCAGGTTTATTTTTCATGCAGGAGGGAGGTTTTTAAATGGCAAAAATAATTTTAAAACCAGCGGCCCTGGATAAAATGAAAAAGAGCTCAAAAACTTACACTCTCTACATGGCCGGTCGTGGTGGGTGAGGTGGCTGTATAATTACTCCTGCCGTGCAAGCAGGAATTCCGGTCGCACAGGATGATTATGAAAGAGCAGAAATTGAAGGCGTACCCTTTTTCATTCGTAAAGACATGGTTGGCAAGAGTTATGAAATCGACTATGCCGGATTTTGGGTTTTTGGACAGTTCGTGGTCAATGAAGTTTAAATTTATGCTGAACTAATACTACTGCCGGAGGTTTGGTAAGAAAACCTCCGGCAGTAGCGTCTAATCGTTTATAGCGATGTTTCTGGAACAGCCTGAAATTCATCTTTATCTGCTCCGCATACAGGACATTTCCAATCTTCCGGCAGGTCTTCAAATGCAGTGCCGGGCTCTACCCCGTGTTCAGGATCACCCTGGGCCGGTTCATATGTATAATCGCACAGTTCACACATGTAGCTTTGCATCAAGTATATCCTCCCTTTCAACCTTAGATTTTAAAAGCAGCCTTACAGCTAAAACTGTTTAAATGCTTTTTTTGCAGCCCCGCAAATCGGACAATTGTCAGGAGCCGGTTCGAAACCAACCCAGCCACAGACCGGGCAGAGAAAGATATCTTTTTCTTCAGCATCTTCCCCCCGGGCTACCTGAGTTTTTAAATCGTTAAATATACCACCATGGACTTTCTCAGCTGCATTGGCAAATTCAAAAGTTTTCAGGGCTGCCTGGTTATCCTCTTCAGCGGCAGTTTCGATAAATTCGGGGTACATTTCAGTAAATTCGTAGTGTTCGCCCTCCGCAGCGGAGTGCAGGTTTTCCAGGGTTTCGCCAACCTTGCCGGCTATTTCAAAATGCTTGAGAGCATGAATTGTTTCAGCTTCAGCAATAGCTTTAAAGATGCGAGCTACATTTTTATAACCCTCTTGCTGAGCTTTCTTTGAAAAAGCCAGATACTTACGGTTAGCCTGCGATTCTCCGGCTAATGCTTTCATTAAGTTTTCTTTTGTTTTCAAGAACTTCACTCCTTCTATCGTTTGAAATAGTAGTAAAATCTATTATTCAACGATCATTTGCAAAATCCTTTTCTGGTCAAGCGCTTTATCAGACATTCAGGCAAATAATCAGGGAACGAAATAATTTTTATCCCAAAGAAGGATTTTAAGCAAAAAGAGCGAAAAGTTACAGACGTAGCATGGTAGGACGGCAGGGATTCGAAACGATTTATGCCGGTAAGCAAACCGGTATATTTATGTTTGGCTGAACTCCTAGCGGGGTTTATTTTTTTGCCCGGCCCTCTTACATCTCACAGTAGACGGAGGAGGATTCACAATGAAAATGAAACATGTTTTTACACTATTACTGGTATTGCTATTTTTGATGGTTGGCTGTTCGGCACCGCAGGATAACGGCACTTCTTCAGCAGATGATGCAGAAACAGAAGCTGCAGGTTCG
>CAZCHW010000118.1:0-6343 GCA_964498375.1 uncultured Syntrophomonadaceae bacterium
GTTTAAGCATCCGGCACTGAAAGAAGCCCTTGCTTCTTTCATGCCTGAGGGAGACTACAGTGCAGTATCTATAATATTTCCCCTCGGAACTTTTACCGGAGGGCAGTCTTCAATCCCTTTGGAGGGCTCAAGGGCTCTGGCCGGGCGGATGGAAGAAAAGTATCTTGCCCTGGGCGGGAATATTGAGACTTCCTGCGAAGCAGTTGAGCTGGAGATCGATAAGGATTCAGTGCAGAAGGTGATCTGTAAGAACGGTAAGTCTTTTAAGGCCGATTATTTTATAGTTGCCTGTGATGCCAACGTGCTTTATGAAAAGTTGCTTAAGGGGCAATACCCCGACCCGGAATTTCAAATGAGATTTACCGACCCGGACACCTATCCCCTGGCTTCAAACATTTATGTGGGGATCGGCTACGAGGGCAGCATGCATGGTATTCCACGGAACCTTAAATTCCCGGTTAATGCGCTGGCGATAGACCAGAACAAGAAGCCAACAGAGTATTTACAGATGACTCATTACGGTTATGAGCCGGATTTCGCCCCAAATGGACATACTGCAATTACCTTTGCCATCAACCAGTTTCAGCCGGAGCTGGAGAAGTGGGAAGAGCTTGTACAAGACAGGGAAGCGTATAACCAGGAAAAGCAGCGCATTGGTGAAGAGGTAATCAGGGCCATGGAAACTCGTTTTCCAGAGATGACTGGTAAGCTCACCTTGCTTGATGTAGCCACACCGCAAACCTATGAGCGCTACTGTAACGCTTACCGCGGCGCATTTATGGCTTTCTGGCCAACGCTAAAAGGCAAACAGTTAGCCCATGATGGCCTTATCAGGGGGCTTGATAATCTTGTTCTAAGCGGCCAGTGGTTGCAGCCTCCAGGAGGTCTGCCTGTTGCGCTGATCACTGGTAAAGATACAATTATGCGGCTTTGCAGGAAGTTGAAAAAAGAGTTTATAACTGCATAAGGCAAAACCCGAAGTTGTCGAAAAAACTGTAAATGGCATTATCTGGTTTTGATATAATTAGTGTCAGGGGGACGGGGTTGTTGACAACATTTACAGAAAGGGCCCAGCAGTATACTGAGCCCCCTGTAAGCTTATGTTTGAAACGTTTAAGCATCTACAGCAGAAAAAAGGTTGTTAAGTGATTCGGCCAGGGTCGGATGCGCGAAAGCCTCTTCACTAATATCGGTGTAGGACAGTTTGCCGCGCATAGCTGTCTGGATAACAGCCATTATTTCTCCGCCTTCAACGCCGAGTATCGCAGCCCCAAGAATCAGGCCTGTTTCCGCATCGATTATTGCTTTCATCAAGCCTTCTGTTTCATCAGTTTCTATTGCCCTTGCTACCCAGCTCGTTGGCATTTTAGCAATTTTTATATTATAGCCAAGCACTTTTGCTTCACGCTCGGTCAGGCCAACCCGGCCTAATTGGGGGTCGGTAAAAACAACGTAAGAAACTGTTCTGCCGGTTATGCTTGAATTGCCTTTGTGCAGTAAATTTTTGTTAAGAATTCTAAAGTCATCATAAGATATGTGCGTAAACGCAGGTCCGCCCTTTACATCTCCTATGGCGTAAATTCCTTTTACATCTGTCTCGAGCTGATCGTTTACCCCGATAAAACCTTTTTCATCAGTTGCAAGGCCTGTAGCTTCAAGGTTAAGTCCTTCTGTGTTTGGTTGACGCCCGGTTGCAACAAGCAGATGACTGCCTGTAAGGGTTTTTTCTTCCTTGCTATCTTTTACGGTGAGCTGGAGGTCTGCTTTCGAATCATAAGTAATTTTAGTTGGTGTGGTGTTTAAGAGCACAGTCAAACCCTCATTTGATAGTATCTTTTCCATTTCAGCCGCCACATCTTCATCTTCCCTTGAAAGTAGCTGCTGATCACGCTGCACTATTGTAACTTTGCTGCCAAAGCGGTGAAACATTTGACCGAATTCCAGGCCGATATAACCACCGCCAATTACAATTAAATGGTTCGGAAGTTGTTCGATTTCCATAATTGAAGTTGAATCATATGTGTGCACCTGTTCAAACCCCGGTATTGTAGGGGTTACTGCCGACGCTCCTGTGTTAATAACTATGATCTCTGCCTGTATATATTTTGCAGGTTCTCCAGTTGCAATAATCTCGAGGGTTTTTTCACTGACAAAGCGAGCATAACCTTCATAAAGGCTCAGCCCTTCAGTGGATTTTATTTTCCTTCTACTGCCGTTACGAAAACTTTCTACGATATCCTGCTTGCGTTTGATTACTCTACTTATGTCGACAGAATGAAATGTTGAGTTCACCCCGTAATCTTTGGCCCGCCTGACAAGATGGGCAACTCTGGCTGAGGCAATCATCGTTTTGGTAGGGGTACAACCATAGTTGATGCAGGAACCACCTATGTATTGATGCTCAATCAGGGCTACTTTCCACCCAGCAGTAGCAAGCGATTTGGCAAGCGGGACTCCTCCCTGACCGGACCCAATAACTATAGCATCGTAGCGGGTAGTTTTCATTGTATTTATACCTCCGTAGAATTGTCGTTATATTGGAATGATAGCATATATCCTGCTCCGGACGCAAAATTATGATAAGTCAGAAAAAATATTGCAAATCATTCAGTGGCCCCGAAACAAGCTGGCTAATCCAAGTGTAACCTGTATGGTTGCCAGTGTAATTAGAAAATTTTTATGTGGTGAGTGATCCGGTATCCCGAGGGCCAGAAAATGATGTAGAACGGTAATAAACTCCGGCAGCATCAGATGCTAGAAATATTTCTTTACGGTGATTCACTTTTATGAGATGCTTAATCTATAAGAAGTCTTGTTAATCGGTTTGGTCTGAATAATGGAGGGATAAGTTTTGAGCCTTTTGCGCTTTTTAGGTAACATTCTCTGGTTATTGCTTGGTGGCATTATTGGGGCATTACTGTGGTTTATCGCCGGGGCCTTAGTCTGTATCACCATTGTTGGCATTCCCTTCGGGTTGCAGTGCTTTAAAATAGCGGGCTTTACCCTGTGGCCTTTTGGCCGGGATATTGTAGTTGGCAGTTTTGGCATTGGTGGACTTATAGGTAATATACTGTGGATCCTGATTCTCGGCTGGGAATTATGTATCACTCATCTGACTATCGGTATTTTACTATGTATTACAATCGTGGGCATCCCCTTTGGCATTCAACATTTCAAACTTGCTCTGCTGGCAATTCTCCCCTTTGGCGCTAAAATTGTAAAACGCCCAGGGCATCTCATCCCAGGTTAATAAATTGCCAGGGGACAAGTTGGCCTTGGCTATTTGCTCCGGTCAGAAATTGCTGAGATGAAAGAGTATAAACATCATAGTTAGATAGTTGACATAATTAAAAAGTGTTTGCTATATTAGCTTCAGGTAATGCCAGTAACTCTTGCTTGTATCATTAGTTGGTAAGGAGTTGCCGCGATGCAAGTGCTCCTGCTTTTCGAAAAAGACTTGCAAAAAAACCTCTGTCTGGATCTACGGGATAAAATTATCAATAAGCTGAAATCGCAGGTTCACCAGGTTGATCTGTGTGAACTGGATAAGAGTGAGGTTTTTCAGTGCCTGGGGTGCCTGCTTTGCCTGACCAGGCATCCTGATCAATGTGTCAATAAGGATGTTATAAATGAACTGCGCAAGAAGGTTAAACATTACTCTGCTACTTTTTTCCTTACGCCAGTGTTAATCGGCCACTACTCTTCGACTATGGCAAGTGCGATTAACCGGTATTTGCAAATGATCGCTGATTCATTGGTTTGCCCTTCCAGGAATTAAAGCGAGCAATCGTGGCGCAGCACTTGCAAAGCAACTACATTCGTGGTACCTTATTCTCATCTGAAGAGCAGTGTGGACTGGAATATATGGTGCTTAATAATCACATCTACTCTTGATGATGTTGCTACTAAAAAGTACTTAAGTTATTAGAAGCAGGTGAACCTTGATCACTATACGCAAGTTTCAGGAACAAGATTGGGCTGAAACATGGGAAATAATCAGACCTGTTTTTCGTGCCGGCGAATCATATGCTTTTTCTCCGGAAATAAGTGCTGATGAAGCTTACAAGGTTTGGATAGAAGCTCCTGCAGTTACTTATGTTGCAGTTGACGCAAATAATGATATCCTTGGGACTTATTATATTAAACAGAACCAACCTACCCTGGGAGCGCATGTTTGTAACTGTGGTTATATTGTTGCGGAAAATGCCCGCAACCGTGGAGTGGCTGCCCTGATGTGTGATCATTCCCAGGCGCAAGCTGTGGATATGGGTTTTTTGGCAATGCAATTTAACCTGGTTGTTGCAACTAATGAGAGTGCCGTGCACCTTTGGAAGAAAAAAGGGTTTGAAATAATTGGTACGCTGCCGAAATCTTTCCGGCACAGCCGGTTTGGCTTAGTCGATGCCCATGTAATGTATAAGTTGCTTTAATAAAGCGGCAGACTAATTAACAGAACTCATTTTTGGATGCCTGTTAGGTTAAACAACTTTCCGGCCCATAATCTGACATGCCAGTGGAGATTTTTTTTCTTGCCCGGCGAAAGTTTAACAGACAAATTCAGCAAGGAGGTGATGCTGGTGGTTGAAAGCCTGGTGCAGTTCTGGGAATCAACCATTATTCAGGGTAACATTTGGTGGCAGCTGGCAGCAGCAGGTTTGGTAATTTTGCTTGCTATACTAGTTCGGGGGATGTTTGCCCGCTTTATCATTAGGATCATATACAGGTTAATGAGCAAAACCAAAACTGAACTTGACCGTCGCGTCATGGAAGCCCTCGAAGGGCCGTTAAAAAGCCTGATATTGGTTATCGGTTTATACGCAGCGTTGTATTGCCTGCCCCTGGGGCTGGTAGTAATGGATTTTGTTGTTCACTTATTTCGTTCTTCTGTGATTATATTTATAGCCTGGTCATTTTATAACCTGACTTGCAGAGAAACGGCGCATACGGTTGGTGACAGGCTTAATGTTGATCGCACTATTGCTGATTTTAGCTCAAAAGTGTTGCGCTTTGTAATCATTGCCATTTCCCTGGTTATTATCGCGCAGGAGTGGAACTACGATGTTAACGGGTTGCTGGCCAGCCTGGGGTTGGGGGGGCTCGCCTTTGCCCTTGCTGCTAAAGATGCGCTTGCCAACATATTTGGTGGGATAATAATAATTCTTGATAAACCTTTTTCCGTTGGCGATTGGATTCTTACACCCAGCGTGGAAGGTACTGTAGAGGAGATGAGCTTTCGGAGCACCAAAGTGCGTACCTTTGCTAATGCCTTGGTAACTGTACCTAATTCGGTTTTAGCCAACCAGGCGATTACTAACTGGAGCCAGATGCAGAAACGCCGTGTTTCTTTTAACCTTGGAGTGACTTACAGCACATCACGGACAAAACTCAGGGCATGTATTAATAAAATTAAGACTATGCTGGAACAGCATCCGCATGTCCACCCGGACCTGATCATGGTTCGCTTTGAAAAGTTCAGTGAAAGCAGTCTTGATATTTTTATTTACTTTTTTACCAGGACAACTGACTGGGCAGAACATTTAAAAGTTCGGGAAGATATTAACTTTAAAATTATGGAGATCTTAGAGAACGAAGGAGTAGCGGTGGCTTTCCCAAGCCAAAGTGTTTATTTTGAAAATAAACTTGAATCTGAGCAAATTAAATGATCTATAGCGTAGAGCCATTTTTCATGTCGCGAAAATCTTACTTGGGGTTAGTCAAAGCGTAAAATTGTATTTTTTTGCTCTTGACAGAGGTAAAACCGGATGGTATATTGAATGAAGTTTCAATCAAAAAAATAGGGAAAGGAGGCATTATATATGGCCAGGAGCCGGCAGCAAAATGAAAAGATGAGAAATGAGAGAAGAGAACAAATTATGAAAACTGCACTTTTCCTATTTACAACCAAGGGGATTTTTGCAACGAAGGTTAGTGATATTGCTGAAATGGTCGGCATGGCTCAGGGGCTGATTTATCACTATTTTAAATCGAAGGAAGAGATTTATGAAAAATTGATCAGTGATGCCTTGGATAAAATGAACGAAGCAGCAGATGCTCTTCAAGCAATGGAAGCAGAGCCGCACGTAAAAATAAAAATAGCTATAGAACAACTGCTGCATACGATAAAAACCAGCCCTGAATTTGTGCAGACCTCCCGGTTAATTTCCCAGGCAACAAATTCAACAGCTATTTCGGAAAAGGCAAAACAATTAATTGAGAAAAAGCGAGATAAACCATATGGAGTGATTGCTGAAATAATGGCAGCGGGGCAAAAGGAAGGCACAATTATTGAAGCTGATCCAAACCAGCTGGCAGTACTGTTTTGGACATCAATTAATGGTTTATC
>CAZCHW010000119.1:0-6336 GCA_964498375.1 uncultured Syntrophomonadaceae bacterium
GCCCACCTGCGGTTCAGGTGGGCTGTATTTAACAATCCTGATGAACCGGCAGCTGGCTGGCATTAGCAGAACTTCACCTTAGCCCCTCTAGCTTTGCGTCGCTGTCTTTCGACAGTTTTGCCCCGTACAGTTCCTGCTTATAAGTCATTATGTCACAAATTGGCAATATAGTCAAATAAATTTTTAAAATAGTTAATCAGGCCAGCACCCGCAGGGCCTCTTCAAGGGAAGTCAGCCCTTCCCTGACTTTGATAAACCCGTCGCGCCGCAGGGTGATCATGCCGTCTTTAATCGCCGCTTCGGCTATTTCACCGGCTGACTTGCGCTGCAGGGTTAAATGTTTAATTGTATCGTTGACCCGTAAAAGTTCGTAAACGCCGATACGGCCCTTGTAGCCGGTATTGCTGCAGCGCAGGCAGCCAACCGGCTTGTAGATGGTTATCTCCTGCTCATCACGGGTAAGGGGAAAGTCGGGCACAGCAGAGCGTATTTCCGCCCGGCTGACCTTGTAGGGTTCGCGGCACTGTTTGCAGAGCAGGCGAACCAGCCGCTGTGCCAAAACTGCAATTACCGATGAAGCGGTCAGGTACGGTTCGATATCCATGTCGCCAAGACGGGTGATTGCTCCTGCCGAATCGTTTGTATGCAGGGTAGACAAGACCAGGTGGCCGGTCAGTGCGGACTCGATAGCAATGCGGGCTGTTTCACGGTCGCGAATCTCACCGATCATAATGATGTCGGGGTCGTTACGCAGGATCGAGCGCAGGCCGGTTGCAAAGGTTAAGCCGGCCCGGGGGTTAACCTGTACCTGGTTAATTCCTGTCAGGCGGTATTCAATCGGATCTTCAACGGTAATGATGTTCTTTTCCACACTGTTCAGTTCGCTTAACCCGGCATATAGAGTGGTTGATTTACCGCTGCCGGTCGGGCCGGTTACCAGAACACAGCCGTGGGGTTTATTGATTGCCTGGCGAAATTTTTTCAGTTGTGTTTCGGGAAAGCCTAGCTCGGGCAGGGTGATCAGCCGTGAACTGCGGTCGAGCAGACGCAGGGTTAATTTTTCGCCATAAGCTGAAGGCAGCGAGGCAACCCGAAAATCGATCACCCTGCCATCCAGTTTTAAAGTGGTCCTTCCGTCCTGCGGTGAACGGCGATTGGCGATATCCATTCCAGCCATCACCTTAATACGTGATACCAGCGATGGGTGCAGGCGCGCTGGGGGCTGCATCACTTCGTGCAGAACCCCATCGATGCGGAAGCGAATACGGAGACTTTTTTCCTGCGGTTCAATATGGACATCACTGGCGCTGTTGCGAATAGCCTGGTTAAAGATCAGGTTAGCCAGCTGAACGGCCGGTTTATCGGCTACTGAAGACTGAACATCGGGTTCTTCCTGGGCATGCTCTATTTCATCTTCTTCGGTGATCACGTCGGCGCTGGCCCGGGCATATTGTTCAATCGCTACTTTTAACTCACTGTCTGACACACAGACCGGTTTAATTTCATAGCCGGTTATCATGCGCAGATCATCGATCGCCACAATATCATTTGGCGGCATCATTGCTACGATAAGCTTGCCGTTTTCAAAACCGATCGGCAATGATTTATAGCGCCGGGCAGCTTCGGGATCAAGCAGGGCCGCTGCGGTAGCATCAACTTCATAATTTGTCAGGGAAACATATTCAACATCAGCCTGCTGGGCCAGGGTTTTAGTGACGATCTCTTCTGTTGTGTAGCCAAGGTCGACGATAGTCTGACCCAGCATGCCCCGGCCGCCTTTCTGAATTATCTCCCGGTGAACCTGCAAAGCTTTATTTAACTGTTCACGGGTAATCGCTCCGTTATCGACCAGCAACTCACCGAGGCTGTTACGCTTGGCATGCAGGCTAGACTGGCTGTTATCCATTTAGCAGGCACCTCTGAGAAATAAAAATAAGCCGCCGCTTATGCTTAGGCGGGGCGGCCTGTTACTATAAAATATTCTAACACTAATTTTCCGGGCTGTAAAAAGCATTAACATTAAGGGTTATTCGGCTGCCTGAGCCATCACCACCGGAGCGGTTGATTCTGATTTCATTAACTCTGAAAGCTCTGTCGCTATTCTGCAAGTGGCGCAGCATCTGCCGTAAATCCTGGTAACTACCGTCCAGGATAATTGTTAACGGCATGACAGTGTAATTTTCGCCGGACGAACGGCTGCCGTAGCGAATATCGGCAACCTGCAGATCATTTTCTGCCGCCAACCGGTAGATGTGGCGCAAGATTTCTTCTTCTGCAGGTTCAGGCGGGATTTTGCGGCGGGCAATTAAAAAACGCAGTTCATATTCTGCAGCATTATCGCGGTAATCGATCAGGCGGGTAAGCTCAAGGCGGGCTGCATCAAGAGCCAGCTCTTCCTGTTCTTTTTCAGCCCTTAAATCGCTGAGCTTGGTGTACTGAAGGTAGAGCAGCACAGCGCTGAGAATGATAATTAACAGGGCCAGGGCATAGATGAAAACCGGTTTTATTGTTTTTTTCTCGGCCATATCAGCTCTCCTCCTCTTCTGTTTCAGCATCGGGGTCTGGTTCAAGTTCTTCCTGCACTATCAGGGCATCTACCGTAAACTGCACAGCATCGCGCCCTTCAAAAGATGTTCCCGCTGCGGTCTGGATCATTACCTGATCGAGCATTTCCATTTCCTGAATTCGATCAAGCATTTCAGCAATGTTCTCGTGGCTGTAGCCCCAGCCGCGCAGGTTCAGCGTGCCGCCTTCATCCCTGTACAGGCAGGTCATATCAGAGAGCCAGATCCCGGGCGGCAACGTTAAGCCCAGGTCCAGCAGGAAATCGCCCCACTGGGGTATTGTACCAATCGCCTGGGCGTATCTTTCCTCTGCTGCGGTCATATCGTTATACAGGTCGGCATAGGGCTGCAAAAGATTAATTTGCTGCTCCAGGGTTTCCCGTTCGCTTCGCAGGTTGGCAATATCATTGCGGGTGAAGATAGAGCTTACCAGCAGGAAGGCATAGAGGACCAAAACTATGAGGAAAAATATAACCATAGCCCTGATAATCAGCGCCTGTCGGCGTTCATCCTGTCTTTTCTGCCTTATTTCCGGTGGCAGTAAGCTGACGATATGTTCCACTTTATGATCCCTCCAGGCCACGGCGTGCCAGACCGGCTGAGATGGCAAAATCTACGGCTTCAAGCCCACTGCCCCCGGTTTTCTGGTTAGCGTTGCTGAAACCCTCAAAAGGGTTTACAATTTTTACCGGCAATTCAAGAGCATCCTGCATCATCGTGGCAATACCACTTAACCGCGCTCCCCTGCCGTTTAGGATAATTGCTTCGATTTCTGAAGCATGATTCTGATTCTGGTAATAGTTTAATGACGACCTGGTCTCAGCAATCAGACTGCGTAACCAACCAAAGTATTTATCCTGAGCCGTCCTTCCGCCATGGCCTGCTCTTAGTAAAACCTCAGTTAACGGGCAGCCTAAAATTTCGGCCAGGTCGTTAATCTTTACCGAAACAAGGCGGGCCAGGCGGGGCACCCTGGAGGCAGAAACTAAAATATTACTCAATCCGTTTGATACATTAACCATGGCTACTGTCCGCCGGTCGGCCACTAACGGTAGAATCCGCATCATAGCCAGGGTGGAGACATCTACATCGGCCGCTTCCAGTTTAGCTGCATTAAGAGCCGAAATGAAACCGTTCAGCATATCCCGTCTTGCAGCAACCAGAAGTATTTCCAGCAGGGATGAGCCTTCGTCTTCCCTTTCACCGATGACCATATAGTCCATTACTACACTGTCCAGGGGAATTGGCAGCAATTCCTGGGCATGAAAACGAATAACATTATCCATTTTTTCCTTCGGCACCTTTGGTATAGTGCTGTAGCGCACCAGCACACCCTGGTTTGCAACGCCAAGTAAAACCTTTCGATGCTTGAGCGTTCCTGAGTTCCAGAGATCGCGCAGCGCTTCACCGACCTTAACAGGGTCGGTAACCATTCCCTCCTCCACTGCTCCCTCAGGCAGCGGAATATGGGCCATGCTGATTAATTTCGGTGAATTCGCTGTACCGGCAGCTTCGACAGCGCGAATGATTCCGGTATCGATTTCCAATCCGACTGAACGTGTTGCTCCTCGCGCCATCTGCATTCAGCTCCTTTACTGAGCGTTAAATTTGAGTAATTACAGTGAATATCGGTAAATACAGGGCGATCAGCATTCCGCCGACCAGTACCCCGATAACCACAAGCATCAGTGGTTCGATCAAGGCAGTTAGACCCTTGGTCATAGTCGCTACCTCTTCTTCAAAAAATGAAGCCACTTTATCCATCATATCTGGAATGTCACCCGTTTCTTCGCCAACTGAAATCATGTGGGTAACCATGGGCGGAAATACTCCGCTTTCTTCCAGCGGGGCAGCGACGCTGCTGCCTTCCTGTATTTTTTCACCAGCCCGGGCAGTTGCTTCAATTACCATTGTGTGGCCGGTAGATTTGCCTGACGCATCCAGGGCCTGAACAACCGGGATACCGGTAGCCATCATCGTTGAAAAGGTCCGGGCAAAGTTAGCAATAACTGACTTCTGAATCAGCGGCCCAAAAATGGGCAGCCTGAACTTGATTCGGTCGAGACTGGCCTTGCCGCGGGGACTTTTAGCATAAGCCCTGATTAGGATAATTACAACGATAAAAAGCGGTATTATTAAATACCAGTAACCCCTGACCAGGTCTGACATTGTAATAATCGCCCGCGTTGGGGTTGGCAAATCAGCATCGGCCGGAAAAAATCCGACAAATATTGGAACCAGGAAAAAAAGCATGGCAAAAAGGATTACTATGGCAAAGGCGAAAACTGCCAGGGGATAAAAAGATGCTGACTTGATGTTGTCACGCAGTTCTTTATCCTTCTGCAACTGGTTGGATAGGCGGCTTAGCGTTGCCTCCAGGGTTCCACCGCTTTCGCCGGCGCTGATCATGTTAATGTAAAGATCGGAAAATATGTCGGGGTATCCTTTAAGAGCTTCACTGAAACTGACGCCCCCTTCAACGTTACGGGCAATTTCAGTTACTGCCGCAGCAAGACCGGCATTTGTAACCTGGCGGCTCAGGGTAAACAGAGCACGGGTTAAAGGTATCCCGGAATTGAGCATTGCTGCCAGCTGACGGCTGAACAGGCTCAGGTCGCCCAGCTTAACTTTTGATCTCAGCTTGAAGGAGCCAAAGAGAGAAGAATCTTTAACTTCCTTGATCTCCATGACCATCAGACCCATTCCGCGCAGCCGGTCAGCCACATTGGCCTGACCGTCCGCTTCCAGGCGGCCTGTAACAACTTCTCCCGATTTATTTACCGCTTCATACTGAAATGAGCCCATTGCCAATCCTCTCACTGAAATTATTATGGCGGCAATTATTACTTATAACCGCCCGGGGTTCGCTGCAGCAGCCTTTCCATTTCAGTTTTATCAATACACTTCTCGAGCGCTTCAGTCCGTGAAATTTTGCCGGCGCTGTATAGCTCAGAAAGAGTCTGATCCATTGTTTTCATACCGGCAGCATGGCTGGCCTGCATGACCGAGTACAGCTGATGTTCCTTGCCTTCGCGAATTAAAGTGCGGACTGCTGTTGTAGCAATTAGGAATTCCATCGCTAAAACCCGGCCGTCACCTTTGATATTCGGAATCAGCTGTTGAGACATAACTGCTTGCAGTGAACCGGTCAGCTGCTGACGAATCTGATCACGCTGGTGTTCGGCAAAGGCATCGACGATCCGATTAATCGTCAGCGGAGCAGTCTGGGTGTGCAGTGTGGAAAAAACCAGGTGCCCGGTTTCAGCCGCTGTAAGAGCAATGCCGATACTTTCCAGGTCGCGCATTTCACCGATTAAGATTACATCAGGGTCGTGTCTTAACACATGCCTGAGGGCGTTGGCAAAAGAACGGGTGTCGATACCGACTTCACGCTGTTTTATCGACGATTTTTTATGTGAATGTAAAAACTCTATCGGGTCTTCAACAGTAACAATATTTAAAGAACGTTCACTGTTAATAATGTCGATCATCGCTGCCAGGGTGGTGGATTTACCGCTGCCGGTTGGCCCGGTAACGAGAACAAGACCGCGCGGTAAAAAACAAAGATCGCGAACTCCTGGAGCCACCCCCAGTTTGTCGAGCTGGGGAATTTCAAAAGGCACTACCCGCATGGCCAGGGCCGGGGTACCGCGCTGAAACATGACATTGCCGCGGAAGCGGGCTACTGAGGGAAGTGCATAGGAAAAATCAAGCTCCAGATCTTTCTTCAGCATTTCCACCTGATGTGGTTTAATTATTTGCAGCAACAGCT
>CAZCHW010000120.1:0-6325 GCA_964498375.1 uncultured Syntrophomonadaceae bacterium
AGCCCGGAGAACTGCACAATTTCTGGTTGCGCCGGCAAACCACTTTTTTTAACGGGGCTTCCAATCTGGCTCAGCAGGGTGGATTGGCGATATTATCCGAGCAGGGATTGCAGGAAAACCGGGCCCTGATCGCTTATTACATGAACAATGCCCGATTGATCAGATCAGGGTTAAGTGAACTCGGGTTGACAGTTTATGGCGGGGTTAATGCACCCTATCTCTGGCTGAAAACTCCCGGTGAGCTTACTTCCTGGGCATTTTTCGACAAATTGCTTAATGAAGCCCGGGTTGTCGGGACTCCCGGTTCCGGTTTCGGTCCTGCGGGGGAAGGATATTTCCGGCTCAGCGCTTTTGGACACCGTGAAGATATCGAGGCGGCACTGGATAGCATTAAAGGTAATCTTATTCTCTAACTGCATCAGTTAAAAAATATTGGAGGGAACAGAATGAACGAAAAAAGAATTCCGTTAAATAGAGAACAGCTGGAACACATCAGCTCAAAATATCCCACTCCTTTTCATATCTACGATGAACAGGCCATTCGTAAAAATGCCCGTGATTTTTACCAGGCTTTTAAATGGGTAGAGGGGTTTTGCAACCACTTTGCTGTTAAGGCCTGTCCCAACCCGACTATTTTGAAAATCCTACAAGAAGAAGGGATGGGGGTAGACTGCAGCTCTTTAACCGAACTGGTGTTGGCTGAAAAAGTGGGATACCGGGGAGAGGAGATTGTGATGACCTCAAATGATACCCCTCCGGAGGAGTTTGTTGCTGCCGCCCGACTTGGGGCAGTAATTAACCTTGATGATGTTGGCCATATTGATATGCTCGAAAAACATGTGGGGATACCTGAGACGGTCTCCTTCCGCTATAATCCCGGTGATGCCCGAACCGGCAACGTGCTGATCGGCCTGCCCCAGGAAGCGAAGTTTGGGTTAACCCGTGATCAGGTGGTTGACGCCTACAGGCTGATGAAGGAAAAAGGGGTTAAAAAGTTCGGGTTGCACACCATGGTCGCTTCCAACGAACTTGAAAGCAGTTATTTTGTTGAGACTGCACGAATGCTTTTCGAACTGGCAGTAAAAATTAAAAGGGATAGCGCAGTTTGCATTGAATTAATTAATATGGGTGGTGGTATCGGGATACCCTACCGCCCTGATGACCAGATAGTTGATGTACAATATATCTCTTCGGAGATGCAAAAACTATACAGAGAACTGATCGTTCCCGCAGAGTTGCATCCGCTGCGTATTGTTTTTGAATGTGGACGCCTGGTTACCGGGCCTTACGGATACCTGGTCAGCAGGGTCAGGCATGTAGCGGAAAAGTATAAAAAATATGTTGGCCTGGACTCCTGCATGGCGAATTTAATGAGGCCGGGACTTTATGGAGCCTATCATCATATTACCATCCCCGGAAAGGAACACCTGCCGGCTGATCAGACCTATGATGTGACTGGTTCGCTCTGTGAGAATAATGACAAATTTGCGATCGACCGCCGGCTGCCCCTTGTAGAAGCCGGAGACCTGGCAGTCATACATGACACCGGGGCGCATGGTTATTCCATGGGCTTTAACTATAACGGCAAACTTCGCTCGGCTGAACTGTTGCTTCGTGAAGACGGGACGGTTAAGCTAATCCGCAGGGCGGAAACTGTAGACGATTATTTTAACACCTTGAGATTTCCCGGTGCTCCGGTCGAGATTTAAAAAAAGCCGGAATTAATCTGCCTGAAAGGGAAGGAGTGGTTTTTATGGTTCGCAGCGATATTAGGGCATATGTGAATATTGGGGCGCTTGCTTTGGTTTTGCTGTTCAATTTTTTATCAAATGCACTGCCATTCAATAATTTGACCCAGGGAGATCTGGGTGAACTTTACCCGGTGCTCCTGACACCGGCTACCTATGTATTTTCTATCTGGGGTTTAATCTATTTGGCGCTGATTGCCTTTATTGTTTACCAGGCCTTACCGTCTTCCAGGGAAAATTCCCTGGTTAAAGCGGTAGGTATTCTATTTGCTGTCAGTTCACTTTTTAACATTCTGTGGCTCTTTGCCTGGCACTATCAGAAGATCGGCTGGTCGATGGTCGTGATGCTCCTGCTCCTGGCAACATTAATATTTATTTACCTGCGCATCGGTGCGGTAACCAATGTTAAGTCAGTTTATGATCGTATCCTGGTCAAGTATCCCTTCAGCCTTTATCTCGGCTGGGTTTCGGCGGCAACACTGGTTAATTTTAATGTTCTGCTCTACGATATCGGCTGGCTGGGAACCGGCGGGGGAGGAGTTTTCTTCACCATCCTGATGATTCTGATTGCCGGGCTGATCGCTTTGGCGGTTTTTTATCTCAGGCAGGATTATATATATGCCGCTGTTTTTATCTGGGCTTTAATCGGGATCGGGATCAGACACGGCACCGATCTAGTTATAATAACCATATTTGCCTGGTTGGCTGCAGCTACTATTCTGTTTTTCCTTGGCTGGATTACTGCCCGCCGGGGGCGTGGCCTGGCCGGTTAATCTGTGATGCCTGTCTTGACCTACTGGTAAGAGCTAAAATATCCTGTGACTTGAAAGAGGTAGTAAGCAGTTACTACCTCTTTCAAGTATTAAATATTAGCCGGTTCAAACTGTTCTGTTACTTTTTAAAGAAGCCACCCAGCATACCGCCCAGCAAATTCATCACATCACTGCCACCACTCTGTTCTTTTTTCTGCTTTCCCAGTGCGCCGAGCACCAGGGGAGCCAGCTGAGTCAGCAAAGATGAAACCTGGTTGGTATCCATTCCTGCCTTTTGGGCCAGTTCTTTTTGAACTGTTTCGTTCTTGTTACCAAAAATGTGCTGTAGCATTTTTGCCCCATCATTTGTATCTACATTTTTCAGGAAGCTGAAAATGTCCTCGACCTTGTCATCCTTGTGGTCTTCCAGCGCTTTATTTAAAGATTCAGCCCCTGCAGGGGTTGAGGCATTTTGCTGTAAAGTCTTTAAAAGAGTTGGCAGGGCATCTTGGGCCAGCTTCTGGGTCTGGTCCGGTCTTGCTCCTGCTTTTTTCCCCAGCTCTTCAAGCGCTTTCGGATCGCTCAATTGTTTAGTCAGCATACTTAAAATATCCATACTGATGAAATCCTCTTTTCATTTTGGTTTTATATGCATGTAATTATTATATCATTAAATATTGTTGACGAATGGCAGAAGTTCTTTTGTAAAATATAGTTTATCAATACCCTGCAGTTCTGCCCGGCTTATATTGCCGATCCTGCAAGGGTGTGTTACTATATGCACATATAAGCATGTAAACAGGATGAGGAAAGAAGTGAGAAAGCTTTGAAGGAATGGCAGAAGCTAATTGTTATTGCAGGGTTATTTTTAGCAGCTTATTTTATTCCCTTTGAGAATCCCCTGGTTGGTGGAGCGATTATGGAAGCTCTGTATATGCTCCAGGAGTATGCCCGTGAGCATGTTTTGTTTTGCCTGGTCCCTGCTTTTTTCATTGCCGGGGCAATCGCTAACTTTATCTCCCAGGGTGCCGTAATAAAATATTTTGGTAGCGGGGCAAAAAAATGGGTTGCCTATTCGGTTGCTTCAGTATCAGGGACAGTTCTGGCAGTCTGTTCCTGCACTGTTTTGCCTTTATTTGCAGGAATATATCGTCGCGGCGCCGGAATAGGGCCTGCGGTAGCTTTTCTTTATGCGGGGCCGGCAATTAATGTGCTGGCAATAATTTTAACAGCCCGAATTCTGGGTTGGCAAATGGGTCTGGCCCGTGCTGTTGGTGCGGTTATATTTGCTATTGCAATTGGCCTGCTGATGGCCTGGTTCTGTCGCAGGGAAGAAGAGGAAAGACTTAAGCATTGTATTGATCAGGAAGACTCCGCTGAAGACGAACAGCGCTCACCGGCACAAAACCTGACCTTCTTTACCACCCTGGTACTGATTTTGATTTTTGCTGCCTGGGGCCGCCCTGCTGAAGCGATTGGATTCTGGAGCGTCGTTTACAACATCAAGTGGTACATTGTAGTCATGCTGCTGGTGATTTTAGCATACGTTCTGAAGCGCTGGTTTGCCAGGGAAGAAAGAGCAGATTGGGTTGAAACAACCTGGGAATTTGCCAAACAAATATTACCGCTGCTATTTGCCGGGGTGCTGGTGGCCGGGTTGTTGATGGGTCGTCCGGAATCTGACGCCGGTTTAATTCCTGCCCGTTACATTGAATCACTGGTGGGTGGGAATTCACTGCAGGCCAATTTGATTGCCTCAGTGGTCGGGGCGTTCATGTATTTTGCCACCCTGACGGAAGTTCCGATATTGCAAGGTTTAATTGGCGCAGGGATGGGGAATGGTCCTGCTCTGGCTCTTTTATTGGCCGGACCGGCGCTTAGCTTACCGAATATGCTGGTGATTCGTTCGGTAATGGGCACGAAAAATACTTTAATATTTGTTGCCCTGGTGGTCCTCATGGCTACAATTTCAGGAGTGCTTTTTGGCTTAATTTACCCATGACAAAGAACAGCCTGGGCAGGAGTGAACAATTCTAAAAGATTACTCTTGTTCAAAAATCTTTTTCAGCTCACTTCTCGACGGTAACTTCCCGGCAAATTTTATTTCGCCGTTGATCACCAAGGCGGGAGTGATCATAACCCCTGCTTTCGCTATTTCATTAACTTCTTTAACCTTGGTTAGTTGTGCATCGAGCTCCAATTCATCAATCAGGTCCCTGACCATTTTCTCCAGTTTATTGCATTTTGGGCATCCTGTGCCCAGCACTCTGATATCCATTTAATTATTTACCCTCCTTGTGCCAGTGATTCCGTCTTGGTACTCCAGTGCTCTTTGAGCATGGCGGTAACTAACTCGAGCAGGTCAAAAATTTTCTGATCATTGACCCGGTAGATCATTTTCAGGCCTTCCTTACGCGAAGAAAGGATGCCCTCTTTTTTTAAAACCGCCAGATGCCTGGAAGCGTTTGGCTGATCGATCCCGAGAGCAGGATGTATTTCACAAACGCACCGTTCACCCTCGCGTAATAGCTGTAATATTTCAATCCGAGTCGGATGGGCAATTGCCTTACACAGATCAGCTTGCATGACGAAAAGGTTCCTGTCCACAGCGCCTCACCTCACTTGAGGTTTGCATATAATAATCTATATGCAGATTTTGTTATATAATATCATGCTTTAAAAGATGGAACAAGAATCGCCTTGTTAAGTTCTTGATTGTTTTAAGCGGGAGTCAAGCAGGTGATACAATGCCAGGACAGGATGCCTGAAGATCATCCTGGGGCCGGCATAACGCATTACTTTACGAATTTCAAGCCTGTGCTCCGGTTTAAAACAGTGAATCGGACACCGGGCACAGGTGGTTTTCCGGTTGCCCAGTTTACACTTTCTGATTCGCTCGCTGGAATAGCTTAATAGTTCACTGCACTGCGGACATAAAGATTGATCACTCTGATGCACATTTCGGCAGTAATCGGCTAGCATTAATTCAATTGTGCGAAGTTCCCGGGTCTTTTTATTATTCATATCTGATTAATATATTAATCCTGTGATTTTCTTTCTCGACGTCGTTCTTCGAGTCTAATCTTACGGCGTGCTTCAGCTTCACGGTGTCTTCTTTTTTCCTCGTCAGAGCTCAGCGTTAAAGTCGGAACAGAAGCAGGTTTTCCATTACTGTCCAAAGCGACATAGGTTAAATAAGCTGAAGCTGTGTGGCGCCGCTGGCCGGATAAAAAGTTTTCCGCTTCAATCCGGGCCCCGATCTCCATTGAGGTGTTGCCCACATAATTAATGGCTGCGTAAACTATTAAAAGATCTCCTACATAAACGGGGTGATGAAAATCGAGCCGATCGATAGAAGCAGTGACCACGTTGCTGGAAGCGTGACGGCCGGCCACGATGCCGGCGGTATTATCAATCAGTTTCATGATGACTCCTCCATGCACATTTCCAGCCAGGTTGGCATCACTCTGGGTCATCTGCTGAACAACAAAAATACTGCTCTCTTCAACTGTTTTATTCTTCACTTGCTTGTCCTCCATAGATTAGGTCTTGCCAACGGTGATTAGTCAATCTTCATTATACAGTAATGGGACAAGTCACGGCAATTCGCCTGGCTGCAGGTCTGAATGAGCTTTTAATGGCCGTCCCGGACAGGGAACAGCTGCTGGCACAGATAATTTTTTCACGTAGAAATGAGACACAGGGCAGCAATTGTGAAGCAAATAATTAAAGGTTCCAAGATCCGAAGAATCCTGAAACCTTTAGTTCGATGGTCGGAGCGAGAGGATTTGAACCTCCGGCCTCTTGGTCCCGAACCAAGCGCGC
>CAZCHW010000121.1:0-6300 GCA_964498375.1 uncultured Syntrophomonadaceae bacterium
CTTCGCCATAAGTTATATTGTCAATCCAAATCAGGTCAAAAACGTTATCACAGTCCTGCAGGTACATGGCAATCCGCTCCAGGCCGTAGGTTAACTCTACCGGTACCTGTTCAACATCAAAACCACCAACCTGCTGAAAGTAGGTGAACTGGGTGATTTCCATGCCATCGAGCCAAATCTCCCAGCCCAGGCCCCAGGCCCCCAGGGTAGGTGCCTCCCAGTTATCTTCAACAAAGCGGATATCATGTTCAAGCGGGTTTAAACCAAGATGAGCCAGGCTGTCCAGGTATTGCTGCTGGATATCTGCCGGAGTTGGCTTGATAATCACCTGGTACTGCAAATGCTGGTAGAGCCTGTTTGGGTTCTCGCCATACCGGCCGTCAGCGGGGCGGCGCGAAGGTTCCACGTAAGCAACCGACCAGGGTTCCGGGCCAAGTGACTTGAGGAAAGTTGCCGGATTCATAGTCCCCGCCCCTTTCTCTACGTCATAGGGCTGCCAGATCAGGCACCCCCGGGAAGCCCAGTAATCCTGAAGTTTGATCATAATTTTTTGTAGTTCCAAGAAAAATCCCCCTTTAATAAAAAATCCGTCCCTGGTTGTTAGACCATAGGGACGGGGTTATTCCCGCGGTTCCACCCTACTTGATCCCCTATCTGCAGGATCCTCTTCATTGCTGACAGGCTCGGAAGCGCCATTCACCGGATTCATTCCGGGCTTGCACCATTCCCGGCTCGCTGTTTAACCTGGCTTTCCCCGGTTACTCTTCTTCCTCATCGCCTCTATAGGCATACTAATTATTAGAATACTAACAATAGCGTGCCCCGTTGTCAAGCAGTAAAGAGACAATCTCTTCAGGCCGATCAGCCAGGTAATCGGGCTCACCCTGCCGCAGCAGATTAACATGATCATAACCCCAGGTGACCGAAATAATGCTAATTGGCACTTTTTTACAGGCAGCAATATCACGAAACTCATCACCGACGTAAATCGCTTCGGCAGGTTCCAGCTTTAAATCGTGCAGCAGCCGTTTAATGGTATGATGCTTGCCGAACAGGCCGGGAGTAGCCTGCACCCGGTCAAAAATATCAAGCCGATGAGCTTCCAGAAAATGCTTAATATTGCCTATTGCATTTGATGACACAATCGTCATCAGCAGCCCAGCTTCGCGAAGTTGGTGGACCATTTCCTCTATGCCCCGGTACGGTTCAGCCGCCTCAATATATTCATTGTATATCGGCAGTCCTTCCCGCAGCAGTGCAGGCAGTTTCAGCAGGGGCACATTAAAGACTTTAAAACGTTCTCTGATCGTCATCGAGCGAAAATGGTCGAGACGGTCATGGGGAATAGGCGGCAGTTTGTGCTTCTCAGACAACCGATCATAAACCTTGTAAAGAATCTGCCTCGTATCAGCCAGCGTTCCATCAAAATCGAATATGACCGCTTTCAGCATCTCACGCTTACTCCAATCATTAGAAAAGTCTGGTAAATTTATCGACACACTGCCTAATCGAAGCTTCCCGTTTTTTATCTGCCCAGATCACTATTTCCGTGCCGACAACCCTGGCTCCTTTTTCTTCACAAACTTTTTTCATATGAGCGATAGAACCAGTTCCTCCGGTTACCAGCAGCGGTAATCGTTTAGTAACAAATAACGCTACCTGCTGGCCTTTAAGTTGTGTTAACTGCTCAAAATATGCTTTCATCACCGGGTTGAGTGAAAAAGCCTGTACAGGTGCGCCAAAGATTACCGCTTCAAAAAGATTCGGATCCGGGGTTTCAACCAGCTCAAACTTGCCCGGTTGGGCCGGAGTTTCACCTTTGATAATAATCTCCTCTAAAACTACTTCATGGCCCGCTTTGCTCAGACTCTCCTGCAGGCGTTTTGCCACCTGCCTGGTGTTACCGGTCTGGGAATAAATGATCAGCCCAATTTTCATTAAAAACCCTCCAACTGTTTAGTGTTGAGATAAGTGAAGGAGGCTTATGTGCCTCCTTCACTGGCAGATCTTATTTATTACCAAATTCCTTTTCCGCTTCACCGATAACGTCACGCAGGGTTTGCGCTGCGCTATCCGGTAGTGGTGCCGGCTGGTGGTTGGCCAGTACTTCTCTGGCGAATTCGTTACAGCGGGTATGCATATCTTTTCCTCCGGCATCCTTCCAGACACCGCGGGTATTGCGGTCCACCAGGCGGCTCTGCGACTGATGTTCCTTAAAGTGAGTAAAGGTATGCTCGTGAGTCACAAATTCACCGCCAATACCTACTTCCCTGATCACATCGACTGCCAGGGTTTGGTCATTGACCGGTACACCGTCAAGCATTCGCCTGATCATCCGCACAAACTCATTATCGGCTACCAGCAGGCCAAAATCCATGGTCATTCCCAGCTCGACCATCCCAAGACCGTAAATCATGTTGGCACCTGCCAACGCTGCGGTCATGAGGGTCAGAGTCCTTTCCTGACCAGCCTGAAGGTCACCCAGTTTACTGTCCGTCTATGAACCGGCCAGGAAACTGGGGATACGGTATTTTCTGGCCATTGCCGCCACGCAGGCGCCGAGCATGGCCATCTCGGGACAGCCGACTGTTGCTGTACCACGTTTCATTTCCATCATCGTGGTTGAGCTGCCATAAATATTTGGCGTCCCCCGCTTGGTTAACTGGCTCAAACAAATCCCGGCCAGTACTTCAGCATTGTGGGTTACCAGGGTTCCGGCCAGGGTAACCGGGCTGGTTCCTCCGGCCAGAGCCATCGAAAGCACATTTACAGGAAGATCTTCCCGGGCGTAGGCAATGATAGTTTCACAGGTTTCCTGGGCCAGGGAAAGAGGGCTCTGTGGGCATACATCAGCAGATATAATCGGTCTCCTGCGCAGGTTTTCCCTGCCGCCGGCAACGGCCGCGGCCATCTCGATGATCAGCTCAGCCAGCCTGAAATTAAAGGGAGCCGTGCTGCAGTGCTTTGAGGTATTAGAAATCATCGCTTCAAAATTGTGCAGCGGGAAGATTGCCTGGTTAACATCACGCGGAACAACAGGACAATCGAGAATGTCATACTGGTCCAGATAATCGACCAGTTTTGCTACATTTTCGGTATCCTTCTTGGTAGAATCGCGGATCGCTCCATTCTCCAGGTCAGCAACCTGTACGCCGCAACTGAAGTTACAAAAGCCAACCCTCTTGCCGCCCATCACAAAATCCTGTTCAGGATCACGGGCAGCCATTATAAAACTTGGTGGTGCGGATCGAATACAATCCTCGACTACATGAGCGGGAAAATATACTGTATTGCTCTTTTGATCGACAATACAGCCACCGCCATGGTAAATATCCAGCGCGTCCTTGCTGTAAACCTTAATACCGGTAAATTTCAATACTTCGAGGGTAGCATCGTGAATACGCTCTAGCGCCTCGTCTGACATACAGCTAATGCCAAAGCCTTCATACATACTTTGACCGGCTGCTTTACTGCGTCGCATTATAATTACCTCCTTTACTCCCTGAGGGAGCCAGATCGGCCATGGTGCCGCAAGCATAATATCATAACCTGAGAAGAGGGGTCAAACAAAACCGGATTACTCCGGCAGCAGGCGGCGGGTCTTCAGTTCACCCAGGTCCAGGTGGCAGGCAAAAAAGGAATTGACCAGACCGGCAAGTTCTTTTTTTTGCCCGGCCGTAGCGCGCAAGTTGACAACCAGACTTAAGGGAACAGTGATCAAACGCCTGGCCAAGGCAAGAGTTCCCGCTTCCAGGGTTAGCGCATCAACCTCCTTGCAAACCGGGCAGACCAGACCTCCCTGACGGGGGCTGAACAGGTTCGTATGGTCGGCACCGCATACTGTGCAAAATTGCAACTGGGGGTTATAACCGCCTCCGGCGGCCAGTTTTAGTTCAAAGGCCCGGCAGAGCAGGTTTCGATCCAGGTCACTGCCCAGCAACTGCCAGCCTTCAAGCAACAGGGCAAAAATTTCGGGACAGGGTTCTTCTCCACTGACAAACCGATTGGCCAACTCAGCCAGGTAAAGACCATAGGGGTACAGTTCAGGATCATCACGAAAATGGTTAAAGCAGCTCAGGGAATCACAACCGGTAACAATAGGCCAGGTCCGTCCATGGTGCAGGGAAAACCGGCCATGGGCAAACAGGTCAACCCCGGCAGCCAGTTTGCTCTTGGTTTTTCTGGCACCCCGGGCGACAGCTTCAAATTTCCCTTCATCCCTGGTCAGCAGGGTTACCAGGCGATCCGCCTCACCGAGAGTCCTGGTTTTAATTACCAGGCCTTCTACTTTAATAAACCTTTCGGCCACTAAAATCCCTCTCTTTGCTCCAGACATCAGAGCCAGTGAAATAACAAGTCTGCTTTAGCTACCTGAATAACCGAGACGGCGCAGTTCTTCATCACGGTTACGCCAGTCTTTTTTCACTTTCACCCGCAGGTCAAGAAATATCTTCCTGCCAAAAAGGGCTTCCAGTTCAAGCCGTGCCCTGGTTCCCGCTTCTTTAAGTAATCTACCGCCCTTTCCGACTATGATGCCGACCTGCGACTTTCGTTCCACAAATATTTCTGCCCGCAGGTCGAGCAGTTCGCTATTTTCACGAAGTTTCATTTCCTCGATCACCACTGCGATCGAAAAGGGAATCTCCTGGTGGGTTAACATGATCACTTTCTCCCGGATAATTTCAGCGGCAATAAAACCTTCCGGCTGATCTGTGATCATCTCGGGGGGATAAAATTGCGGGCCCTCCGGCATCAGCTCATCTGCCGCGTCGACAAGTGCTTCCAGGTTACTTTTATGCAGGGCTGAAAGGGTAAAATACTGCTTGAAATCGGCCAGTGCCCAGTAAGCCTGGCAGACCTGGTCAAGTTTTTCCGAATCAACCAGATCAATTTTATTAAGAATCAGGAAAATCGGGCTTTTGACGCTATTTAAAAGCTCGGCAATGTAACGATCTCCCGGACCGGGCATGTGGTGCGCCTCAACCATGAAGCAGACCAGGTCTACTTCATTCATGGCCGCGAGGGATAGCTGGACCATACTGTCTCCCAACCGGTGTTTCGGTTTATGTAAACCCGGTGTATCGATAAAGATAAGCTGGCTTTCCGGCCTGGTTAAAACAGCCCTGATCTGATTTCTGGTTGTTTGAGGGCGGTCAGTCGTAATGGCTACCTTCTCACCAACCAGAGCATTCAGCAAGGTTGATTTGCCCACATTAGGCCGGCCAAGCAGGGCAATAAATCCGGATCGGTGCATTTTACTTCCTTTCCCCGCCTGCGGCGGCAACCGCCTTTAGCGGTAATCAGTTTTAATGTCAAGCACCGGGGTGCCGGTAATCAGGTCGAGACCGCGCACAGTAAGCACATTGCCTTCAACTTTAACCAGGTCAACAACCGACTGGGCCAGGGCATTGGGCCGCAGGGGCGCGCGGCAGGCAAAAACACCGTACACTTCGTTTCCCCGTCCGCTGCGCTTATCTTTCAGACTGTAACCGCGCGCTTTGTGCAGGTGAGAAATTATAATCAACCGCTCTTCCTCATCCAATCGGTACAGCCCTTCTTCCATTTCCGGATCTACTATAATCGTAGAAAGTCTATTTTTGTAGTCCTCCGGGATAGTCTGCGGTTCCTTGTACTCATTGACCACATAACCAACAGGGTAGAAAGAAACCGGAATCCGCCACTGTTCATCGCTGCCCGGCATCTCCGGGTCGGTCGGATTATCAGCCCAGTTTGCCTCACCAAAAGGACGGGCCAGTAATTCCAGCAGGGACATTGTCTCCACCTGACCCGACAGGTTACCCATGGTTACCTCAATATTGCCGGCCAGTTCCCAAAGCACCTGGCGGCAGGCCCCGCAGGGGCTGGGCGGCGGAGTGCAGTCGGCCACGACAGCAATCTTTTTAAAATTACGGTAACCGTAGTGAACAGCATTCCAGACAGCCACTCTTTCAGCGCAAACAGTCATCCCGTATGATGCATTTTCTATATTACCCCCTGTAAAAAGAGTGCCATCTTCTGTTTGCAGAGCGGCCCCGACGAGAAACCTTGAATAGGGAGCATAAGCCCTGCTCCTGGCAGCGGCAGCAGCTTTAAGCAGCGTTTCTTTTTTCACCATCTCACCTCGTTTGGATGCTTTAGATTAATTGGCTCGAGTGTAAGCAGGCAGTTTGAGAAATCCTGAGTGGTTGACCTCAAAATTTAAACCCCGTTTATTTTCCAACTCATTGACAATAATATTCAAACCGCTGATTAACAACTCGGGATCACCAACGGCTTCAATTACAACCGGGTTGGTGACAA
>CAZCHW010000122.1:0-6220 GCA_964498375.1 uncultured Syntrophomonadaceae bacterium
CACTGTTCTCACGTAATGGGCCCTGAGTCACTTCTGCAGTAATGTTCATCCGGGACATGATCCGGTAGTGCAGCCGGCCTTCATTGATACTATCATGTTTAAGCAGCAGGGTTTCTCCGGGAGTTACTTCCGCACTGAGTGTAGCAGTAAAATTACCACCAGTCCAGCGTAAAACAGCCAGATCGCCCTTAAGGGAGACAACCCTGGCAACGAGGGTTTCCGGTAACGACAACCTGGTTCCGCTGCTCTTGCCTGTTGTAAGCCGGCTAAGGACCGGGTCCCGAAACAGGGCATCTAATATCGTGCTATCCATAGAGAAAACCTTTCTGACAGAATCAGTAAACTGTGATATTGAGTTGATCGAGCAAAGCGCTCACTACCTGGCGGTGAAATTTCACCCTTTCCTGCAGAGGCATTTGCTTGCAGGTTTCAACAATCATTGAATCGGCCCCGGTCAGGAAAGCGGTTTCAATAGCGCTGCCGCGGGCCATACCCCGCAAGAGCATAAAATGGTATTCTTCGAGTATAATTGTTCTGTTCACCGCATCAAGCAGCGCTGTGACAAGAACTTCAGAAGAGGCGTTGTACGGGTAGATGAAAGTCTGTCCCAGGGCACCCCTGCTTTTTTTTTCAAAATGTTCAGCTTCGTGCAGGTCGATCACCCAGTCAGGTTCAAATTCATCAATGATCTCTACAATCGCTGCTGCCAGCCGTTCTGTCGGGCTGCCTTCAGGATTGCCTGGAAATGACCGGTTCAGATCGCTTCCTGCCGGAGCAATCCGGCTGTGCCCGGCTATCGCTGCCGCATTTGCCCGGGGCAAGACCAGTAAAGTACCGCGATCTATCGCCCAGGAGGCGATTGTGTCGGCGGCCATGTAACCGGCCGGTTCATCACCATGCACCCCACCGATGACCATCACTGTTGGCCCTTCATTGGGCGAAGTGACCACAACCAGGCTGGTCTCCCAGGCGGTTTCTTCCAGCAGTGTCCGTTCTGTGCGAACAGAAATCACCTCACCGGAGATCCCGGTTCTCCCGCCTGAACCGCGGTTGCGCCATTTTTCCAGCAAATTAGAGCCATCACCACTGAGATGGAGAAACAAGATAGCTGTTGCCAGTAATATTGAGATAAAGGTTAGTCTGCGCCTCACCGACATAAAGTTTCCCCCTGTTGATCAGGAAGGCAGTTTTTTGTATATTGATGGAATCTGCCTTTCCAGGTTAAAACGCTCGGGCTTATTAATAAATTCGGCACAGCCGATAATAAAATAACCCCCTGGAAGAATTATTTTTGAAATTTGATCAATTATCCACTCCTGCACTTCTGTTTTGAAATAGATAAATACGTTTCGGCAAAGCACCAGGTGCTGGCCGGCCATGTTTTTGTAAATCGGTTCCAAAAAATTTTTCTTGTTAAATTCTATTACTTTTTTATAGCGCAAATCGACCTGGTACAGACCATCACAGGCTTTAAATGCTTTTTGCAGGATCCGGGGCGGCACTTTTTCCACCTGACCGGCGGTATATCGTCCGGCCCGGGCCATCTCGAGAGCTCTGTCATCGATATCACTGGCAGTGATCCGAACCCGATCGAGAGCAGATAATTGATCAAGTATTAAAGCCAGAGTGTATGGTTCTTCACCATGTGAACAGCCAACGCTCCAGATTTTTATCTGCCGGTGCTGTTTAAGCAGATCAACGAGGGCATTCTCCTGGATGTAGTTATATATTTTTTGATCCCTGTAGAATGCGGAAGTGTTGATAGTGAGGTAATTGTAAAACTTATGCAGCAGATCCTTATTGCCCTGCAAGGCAGAAAAAAATGAAGCGAGGCCGTCAAACCCCTCGCGACTGATTAACTGGTTAATCCGCCTTTCCATTTGCTTGTCCTTGTAGCTGTCAAGATCCAATCCGCTGTACGTGTAAAACTCTTTTTTAAAGCTGCTGAAATCCCAGTTCTTTTTCAATTAATTTCCCCTTCCCGTTCCTTCTGCCTGGTGCATCAGTCTAACCTGGCGATCAAGCTCATAAGCCAGTCGTTCCAGCGGAACTACTGCATCACAGTCAACCCTTTTAATCAATGCTTCAGGCATGCTTGGAATCAGGGCTGTTGCCGGATCCTGGGCCAGCATAACCGTGTCACCTTTACGATCTTTCAGTGACCGGGCCCCTGCTGCTCCGTCTTTTCCCATTCCGGTCATAATCACCACTACTACTTTTTGTTCAAGGTTAAAAAGCGAATTCAGCATCACATCGATCGATGGCCGGACAAAATTCACTTTAGGTCCTGCATCGAGCTGAATCATCCCGTTGCTGACCACCAGATGATACCCGCCTGGGGCTATAAAAACTGACCCTTTCAGCAACAAGTCTCCGTTTTCCGCCTCTTTAACTCTCAATGGTGAAAGCTGGTCGAGTCGTTGGGCAAATGAGTTTGTAAATCCGGGGGGCATGTGCTGGGCCAGCAAAAGTGCAGCTGGAAAATCAACCGGCAAACTGCCGATTAATAGCTCAAGCGCCTTGGGACCACCGGTTGAAGCCCCGACGGCAGCCACCACCCGGGCCAGTTCCTTCCGGCCTGGATCATAACTTTTTTTATCAGCTGAAACCTGCACCCCGGGTGGCGATTTTTTTTCAGCTGCCACCAGGGCAACCTTCGCTGAAGCGGCAGCGATGATTTTTTGTGGTAAAGTGTTTTGCAGTTCTTCCAGGGTTTCCCCTGAAGACCCGGAAGGCTTGGCTATAAAATCGACTGCTCCGGCGTCAAGAGCCCTGAGGGTACTTTCACTGCCGGCCTTAGTGTGGCTGCTGAGCATAATTACCGGAAGCGGTTTATCAGCCATGATTCTAGATAAAGTGTTAAGGCCGTCCATCCGGGGCATTTGCAAATCGAGTGTAACTACATCGGGCTGGTGAAGATTAATTTTTTTCAGGGCATCAAACCCGTCGCGAGCGGTGGCCGCCAGGTCCAGTTGTTCATGCCCTTTGACAATATCACTGACTACTTTTCGCATCAGGGCTGAGTCGTCAACAACCAGAACTTTTATCTGTTTCAAATTTTCTTCGCCACTCCTTTACCGGCAGTTGTTATGGTTACTTCACCTGTATCAATAAATAAACGCATAGTCCGTCCATGGTTGCCCCCGACATCTTCAAATACTGTTCTGATCTGCAACTCTTTTAAAACTGAACGAACCGCTTCAATATTTTTATCACCCACATTGCCAGTTTCGGCTTTAAAATTAAAAAGACTTGCGCCTCCGGCAATCTTAGCAACCAGGTTGGTTTTACGCGCCCCCAGCTCAACCATCTTTTCCAGCAGGTGAGGAACAGCCGTATCGGCAAATTTTACCGGATTAACATCAGTCTTGCCTGGCCGGATAAATTTACTGCTTTCGTTCAGCAAAATATGGGCCAGTCCGCCAACCCTGTTTTTCTGATCATATAAAGCTATCCCTACACAGGAACCGAGGCCGAAAGTAACCAGGATTCCATCTTCTTTTTTAACAGCCAGGTCGGCTATTTTTACGTGCACAGTTTCCATCAAAAACCTCCGGGCAGAAAGAGCATCTGGTAATCGTTAAACAGTTCAGCTTCATCATCATCCGCTGATCTTGGCCAGCGCTTCAGCAATGCGATCAGGTTGAAAGGGCTTAACGACAAAATCTTTCGCTCCGGCGTTTAACGCCTCAATAACCAGACTCTTTTGCCCCATAGCACTGACCACAATCACCGATGCCTTGGGGTCAAATTTAATGATCTCCTTGATTGCAGAAATTCCGTCCATGTTGGGCATAGTAATATCCATGGTAACCAGCGCCGGTTTAAGCTGCTTATAGAGCTCCACCCCTTTTGCACCGTCCTCACCTTCACCGACAACTTCATAACCATTTTTTTCAAGCATGTTTTTTAAGGTCATTCTCATGAATGCAGTATCATCAACCACTAAAACTGTTTTGCTCATAATTTTCCCTCCCTTCAGTTAAAAGGCCAGCGACATCGATAATTAAAGTAACACTGCCATCACCGAGCACAGTTGCCCCGGCAATACCCTTCAATCCCTTCAGGTAACTGCCCAGCGACTTAATCATAATTTCCTGCTGGCCCACCAGTTCATCGACGACTAATCCGGCTTTCCGGTTTGCCGCTTCTACGATGACAACAGATGATTCTCCTTCGGGCAAATCATTGCCACCAAAACCAAGCAGACCGCTTAAAGTGTAGAGGGCAATTACATCACCACGCAGGTTAACTACAGGATTACTGCGGATTGATTTGATTTCATCCGGTTCGAGATAAACGTTTTCATGAATCGCCTCTACAGGGATCGCGTAAAGCTGTCCCATTGATTTAACCAGCATCGTTTTTATAATCGCCAGGGTCAAGGGCAGGCGCAGGGTAAAACGGGTCTTCTGGCCAACTTCACTCTGAACATCCACTGAACCGTGCAGCGCTTCTATACTGTTGCGGACAGCATCCATGCCTACACCGCGTCCGGAAACGTCGGTTACTTCAGCCGAGGTGCTGAATCCGTTAAAAAATATTAAGCTTATTTTATCTTCATTGCTGAGCTGATCCAATTCAGCTCTGCTGATGACATTTTTCTTTACGGCAGTTTCTCCTACTTTTACAGGATCAATACCTCCTCCATCATCTTCAACAGTGATCACTACCTGGTTACCTTCATGGCACGCACTCAGGTAAATGATGCCTTCCGGCTTTTTCCCCTTGCGGATGCGTTCATCGGGCATTTCAATCCCATGGTCGAATGAGTTGCGCAGCAGGTGAACCAGGGGATCAGAAAGGCGATTGATAATTGAACGGTCAAGTTCCGTCTCTTCTCCACTAATTATCAGCTCTACCTTTTTACCCTTGCCCCGGGACAGATCGCGGACCATCCGGGGGAAGCGTTCAAAAACCTGCTTGATCGGGACCATTCGTAAACCCATTGCTGTATCCTGCAGGTTGGTTATTGAGCGTTTCAGTTGATCGATCGTACTGTCCAGATCTTCACTGAAGCCCCGTCCAATCTCTGTAATTCTTGTCCGCGCTACCACCATCTCGCCAACCAGGTTAACCAGATCATCAAGTTTTTGTGTTTCCACCCGAACCATTTTATCAACTGCCTTCATCACCTGGCTTTGCTCTTCAGCAGGCGGCCCCGGATGATTGTCTTTGACCACCCGCTCTGAAACTGGCTTATCTTCCTGCCGAATATCTTGCTTTTGCGGTTCTTCTGCCTGCATGGATTCTGCGGCTGAGGGTGCAGGTGTTGCTTGTTCATGGTTCCACGCAGCAATGCTTACTTCTTCCAGATCGCTTATCTGTAACAAAGCCGCCTGCAGTTGATCAGTTTTTTCGCCCACCAGCGCGATTACTACCGTGAATGATTGCTCAAATTTTTCCTCTTCCAGTTCCGCCCTTGAAGGTGATGAGGCAATTACGTCACCATACTCCTCCAGGACTTTAAAGATCATATAAACTCTCACCGATTTCATTAAGGTATCGCTGCGCAGGGTAATCCTAAGGGTCTGAACATTAAGCCCCTTGTCTACAGCCTGACGTAAAATTTCACGATCCATTTCCCCAAGGTTGATGCCCGGATCAGGAAGATTCTCCGGTTCATTTGCCCCGGCCGTGGTTTCCGTTTCACCGTCCAGGTAACATTTCATTTTACCGGATAAATCGTTCCACCTGGCAGCATCTTCAGGTGTTGAATGTTCAGGGTTTTCAAGGGAAAGTTGCAAGAGATCAACTGCATCAAAAAGGATATCGAGAATATCTGAACATGGTTGACGGCCGCCTGATTTCAACTCTTCCATAAAATTTTCCAGCCCATGGGCTATCTCGGTAACGTGGTTATAACCCATGGTTCCCGCCATCCCCTTCAGGCTATGCACTACCCTGAAGGCTTCCAACAGTTCATCCCGATCATCAGGATCCTTTTCCAGGGTTAGCAGGCACTGGTTTAATACCTGCATGTATTCCCCGGCTTCCGCCTGGAACAGCTCTGCATATTGTGTAAGATCCAAACTATTCAGCCTCCCTGTCCGGATACTATGTCTAAAGTCGTTTAAAGATCGTAGCTATCAATTACTTCATCAAATTGTATTTCTGTAATACGCACACCAAGCTGATCGTTAATCAGGACTACTTCTCCTCTGGCCAGGAGACGATTGTTAGCCAGGATCTCCACCGGATCGTTAGCTTGGCAATCCAG